>JACWAM010000059.1 GCA_014874265.1 Thermoleophilia bacterium
ATTGCTCCCAGATAACCGGGGATGTCGATCCGCGCCGGACAGGCGTTGTGACAGGGCGGCTCGCAGAAAGCGTTGTGATTGGACAGCATCTCATTCAGACGCTGGCGGCGGGCGGCAGCGATATCGGGATTCTCGCTGATGACTTCCATGCCCTCGGCCACCTTGGTTTCGCAGGCCAGCACCGTGCCATTGCCTACGATCTCTACCAGGCAGAGGCCGCAGCGGCCTGCCGGAATCAGCCGCGGGTCGTCACAAAGTGATGGTATCTCGATGCCGTTGGCCCGGGCCGCGTTCAGAACCGATGTCTTTGATTCCGCACGTATATGCCGCCCATCAACAAACAGACTGACCTCAGAGCCGGAATGCTTGTTGGCTTTGTTGGTCAATAATCTCCTTTTGTCAAGCCGGAGGTTTTGGGAAGAAAAAAGCCCAGGCACTCCAGCAATCTGGAGGCCCAGGCGTTCGACCATTCGGTAGCACCATGCGGTGCCGAGACGCTCCCCGGTGGTTGTCCACCTTATTGCCTAACCGACAGATCTGCCCGCCGGTGAGAGGCTCTTTTGCACGCCAGTTGCGTCTCTGGGTAGAGGAGCTAGAAATATATACGGAAACAACGCCCGATGCAAGCATCCCTTTTAATTACGTTGATTTGCAGGGTAAAAGAAGAGGCGACTTTTTCAAATTTCCAATG
The DNA here is from genome assembly GCA_014874265.1 of Thermoleophilia bacterium. Lineage (GTDB taxonomy): Bacteria > Actinomycetota > Thermoleophilia > BMS3ABIN01 > BMS3ABIN01 > JACWAD01. The sequence continues at coordinate 692 of JACWAM010000059.1, forward strand.
TCTAAAATCCAAAATCGGCTTTTGACGTTTAGAAACGCCGGTGCCGCGGGGATGATTTGCGAGGAGCCGCTTAAGTCCACTCCGCTACCCTTTTTGGAGCCCTTCTTGTCCATAAAACACTCGATCTCTGATGTTGCGCCCGATCCCGCGGCCGTGGGAAAAAAGACCCGGCAGGTCAACACGATCTGCGGGATATGTCCAGCCGGATGCTGGGTGACGGCGACGCTTTCCGGGGGCCGCCTGAAAACCGTCAGCGCGCAGCGGGATCACCCGCTGGGGATGATCTGCCGGCTCGGTGAGCACTCGCCGGAAATGGTTTATTCAAAGCACCGGCTGCGGCATCCGCTTCGGCGTAGCGGCCCGCCGGGCAGCTTTGAGTTTGAGCGCATCTCCTGGGATGAAGCGATGGCGACGATCGCCTCCAGGCTTCAGGAGATCAAGGCCGCGCACGGCCCCGAAGCCTGCGGCATCTATACCGGCCGCGGAAGCTTTGACCTGGCGCTCTGCGATGTCTACCAGCCGAAGGACACAGCCGTCTCATCGGCTTCCAGCGTTCTTTTCCCGTTTGGCTCGCCTAATACCTTTGGCGTTGGCGCCCTGTGCTATGTGGCCTACGCCATGATCGCGCCGCACGTGACCATGGGCGGCATGCTGATCAACATGGACTCTGATCTGGAGCAGGCGGAGCTGATCGTCATCTGGGGATCGAACCCGGCCACCGATTCGCCGCCCCTGGCGCACCGGCAGATCCTGGCCGCCCGGGCCCGCGGCGCCGAGATTGTCGTCATCGATCCGCGCCGGAATGGCACCGCCCGCGAGTGCGGCGCCGAGTGGGTGCCGATCCGGCCGGGCACCGACGGCGCGCTGGCGCTGGGCATGATTCAGGTGCTGATCGAGGAAGACCTTTTCGATGAGAAGTTCGTCGATAACTGGACTCTCGGTTTTGATGATCTGGCCGGGTACGTGCAGCACTTCCGGCCAGAGGCGGTCGAGGCGATCACCGGCGTGCCCGCCGCCATGATCAGAAGCCTGGCGCGGCGCCTGACCCGCGCCCGCGGCGCCAGCCCCGTAATGTACACCGGCCTGGAATATTCCGACAGCGGCGTCCAGGCGATCCGGGCGACAATGATACTCTGGGCCCTGGCCGGACAGCTGGACGTGCCTGGCGGCCGCATCTTTCGCATGCGTGAAAACAGCTTCCCGGTCAACAAGGATGGGTTGATCGCCAATCCGGATGTGCGCCAGGCAATTGGACGCGACCGCTTTCCGGTCTACAGCATGTACCGGGGCGAGTCGCACGCGATCTCCATGCCGGAATCGGTCCTCGAAGGCAGGCCCTACCGGCTCCGGTCGCTGATCGTTCTGGGAGGATCGATCATCACCGCCTGGCCGCAGCCGCACATCTGGCGCCGGACACTGGCGGGGCTCGATTTTCTCGTCACTATCGACCGGCAGCTGACGGCGGACGCCGCCTGGGCCGATATCGTCCTCCCGGCCACGACCGGCTACGAAAATACTTCTTATATGACTTATGGTCCCATGTTTCGAATCCGGGAGCGCCTTATCGAACCGGTCGGCGAGGCGCGGAGCGATCTGCTCATCCTGGGCGAGCTGGCCCGGCGGCTGGGCTACGGCGACCTTTATCCCCAGTCGGAAGAAGAACTGCTGGCGTATATCCTGAAAGGCTCCGGCTTTTCCGTCGCCGAAGTTCGCTCCGCCGGCGGCTCGGTCAGCGTCCCGGGGGTGATGATGCAGTACAAGAAGTGGGAGAAGGGCCTGCTCCGAGCCGACGGGCAACCCGGTTTTGATACGCCTTCCGGCAAATTTGAGATTGCTTCCACCATTCTGGCGGAACACGGATATGATCCGCTGCCGGTATATACGGAACCAAAGGAAGGGCCGCTGGCGGACGCGGGGCTGGCCCGCGAGTTTCCGCTGGTGTTTAACTCGGGGGCGCGGGTGCGGAGTGACTTCCGTTCCCAGCATCACGGCGTGCCGGACCTGGCTGCAGAAGCGCCGGAACCGCTGGTTTCGATCAATCCCACCGACGCCGCGGCGCGCGGCATCGCGCACGGCGATGAGGTTTACGTGGCCACTCCCCGCGAGCGGCGGCGCTTTCGCGCTTTCGTGACGAAAAACATCGCTCCGGGTGCGGTTGACGCCAACATGGGCGGCGGCGGTCCGGTAGGTCCAAAAGCATGGCAGGAATGCAATGTCAACGATCTGACGGATCTGGGGCGCTACGATCCCATCTCGGGGTTTCCCGTTTACAAGTCGCTCCTTTGTGAAGTAACGCCGGTGAATGTCGGGAAAGGCAGGGCGCGAGCGGTCAGCAAGTCGCGCGCCGATGTTGGCGCGGCAAAAAATCCCGTCGCGGCCAAACGCCGGCCCAGAATCAGCAAGCGCACCCCGGTGCGCACCGTTTACCTCGACCATAACGCCACCACGCCGCTCGATCCCCAGGTCGTGGCGGCGATGATGCCGTTTCTGACAGAAAATTTTGGCAACCCGTCAAGCATTCACGGAGCCGGCGCCGCCGCCCGTGAGGCGCTTGACGCCGCCCGGCGCTCCATCGCCCAGGCGCTGGGGTGCACTGCCCGGCGGGTGATCTTCACCGGCAGCGGCTCCGAAGCGGACAACCTTGCTCTCAAGGGAGCGGCATTTGCCGCGGCCCGCAAGCGGCGGGACGCCGGCCTTGACGGGCCGGGGCATATTATCGCCTCCGCCATCGAGCATCCAGCCGTCCTGGCCTCATGCCGGGCGCTGGCAGACCACGGTTTCGCTGTCAGCTACCTGCGGGCGGGAGGTGACGGCCTGGTAAAGACCGCGGACCTGCAAAAAGCAATCCGGGAAGACACGGTGCTAATTTCTGTCATGCTTGCCAACAACGAGACCGGCGCCGTCCAGCCCGTGGCTGCTCTGGCGGCGCTGGCGCGCGAGCGCGGCATTCTGTTTCACTCGGACGCCGTGCAGGCACTGGGAAAGATCCCGGTGGACGTGGATGAGCTTGGCGTTGACCTGCTGTCTGTTTCAGGACATAAAATTCACGCCCCCAAGGGCGTGGGAGCGCTGTTTGTTCGCAAGGGAGTGGAACTGGCGCCACTGGTAAACGGCGGCAGCCAGGAGGGGGGCCTCCGCGCCGGCACTGAAAACGTGGCCTCGATCGCCGGTTTTGCCCGGGCGGCGGATCTGGCCGTCAGCCGGCTGCCGGACATGGATCGGGTTGCTGGCCTCCGGGACCGGCTGGAAGCCGGGGTCCTGATCCTGGTCAAGGGATCGGCGGTAAACGGCAGCCGTGAGCATCGCCTCCCCAATACCGTAAATCTGACGTTGCCGGGCTTAAGGGGAGAGTCGCTGGTGATCGGCATGGACCGCAAGGGGGTGGCGCTATCTTCGGGCTCCGCCTGCAAATCCGGGTCTCCGGACCCTTCGCCCGCGCTCATGGCGCTGGGCTTAAGCCCGGAAGAAGCTCACTGTTCGGTTCGGTTTTCCCTGGGACAGGGTAATACAGATGAAGACATCGAAGCGGCCCTCACCGCGCTCAGGGAGGTAATCGAGGAGTCGATCCATGCCGTCAGGTTTGTGCCCTGCCGCTAAGAAGAACGCAAGTTAAAAGTCGGGTTTATCTACTTATGCCGAAATCATCACCAGCCATTAAAACCTGCCACCCGCTAGTGGAAGACTGGGAGCCGGCCGTGGTTCCGGTCGAAACGGTGGCCGAACCTGAGGCCGCCCGGGAACTGGCGCTTATTTCCGCCGGCCGGATGAAGCTTGCCGCGGCGGCAGCGGCGGGGGCGTCAAAAAACCGGCATCAGCCACGCGGCATGAGCGCGGCGCCGGTAACAACAGGCATGGAATTTGCCATGTCTGTCGCCAGAGGTTTAAGCGACATTCCCCGCCGCCTCGAAAGCCGGTTTCTTTATGACACTCACGGAAGCCACATCTTCGAGCGAATCTGCGAGCAGCCCGAGTATTACCTGACTCGCACGGAGGCCACAATCCTGGCTTCGGCGGCCGCGGACATCGCCCGCCGCACCGGCAACCTGACGCTGGTGGAGCTCGGCTCCGGCAGCTCGGTAAAAACGCAGCTGCTGTTGGAGGCGTACGCCGGGCAATACGGAGCGGTAAATTATACGCCCGTCGACGTTTCCCACACGATTCTGGAGATGGCCCGGCGGGAGATCAAAGTTAAATATCCGGCGGTGCGGGTTAAGCCTGTGCATGGAACCTATGAAGATGCATTTCCGCTGCTGCCGTCGCTGTCCCCCGCCATGCTGCTGTTTTTAGGAAGCACGCTCGGCAATTTGGATGCGCACGAAGCCGGCCAGTTCTGGCACAAGATTTCCGCGAACCTGCTGCCGGGAAATTTCTGCCTCCTGGGAATCGATATCAACGAGGACGCTGACTCGCTCAACGCCGCTTACAACGACGCTGCCGGTTACAGCGCCGCTTTTACCCGCAACCTGTTTTCCCGGACGAACCGGGAGTTGGGGTCCGCGCTCGAAACCGGCGCCATCGATCATGTCGCCCGCTATATGCCCCGCTGGCGCCGGGTCGAGATCTTCGCCCGTTTCAACACGGAGCAGCGGATCGAGATCGCGCCGCTGGGAAGCGCCTTCCGGATCAGCAGGGGCGAAATGATCCTCACCGAAATCAGCCGCAAGTTCCGCCTGAAGCAGATCGTTCCCTACCTCTGTACTTTCGGGCTGAGAACGGAAAAGATCTATTCGGACCGGGACAGCCGCGTTGCCGTGCTGCTGCTGAAGAAGGTCTAAGCCTTCAATCCACCCGGTCGCTGAACTTTCTTCTTTTGGTTAAAAAATCGGAAACCCGCCGTGCCGGCGGGTCCTTTTCTCACGAAATTAATTGATTTTACCCCGTTCGTCTTGCTAAAAAGATAACAATATGATCGAAGTAAACAACCTTTCGAAGGTTTTCGGCCGCGTCACCGCGGTTGACAACGTCTCATTTAATGTTGCCAAAGGGGAGATCTTCGGATTTCTCGGTCCCAACGGCGCTGGCAAGACAACCACCATCAGGATGCTTTGCTGTCTCATCTCCAAGTCGGGAGGCGAGGCCAGAATCGCCGGCCTTAACACCAGTGACGCCGCCGACTCACTCCAGATCAGGAAGCTGATCGGACTGGTCCCCGACAATGTCGGCCTCTACGAGGAGCTGAGCGCCTCCGACAATCTTGATTTTTACGGCAAGCTTTATGAATGTCCTGCTGACAGGCGAAAGGAGAATATCGAAACCTACCTGAAGATGATGGGGCTCTGGGAGAAGAGGGACCAGCCTGCGGGCGATTTTTCCAAAGGGATGAAGCAAAAGCTGGCGCTGGCGAGAGCGCTCGTGCACGATCCCGGGTTGCTGTTTCTGGACGAGCCGACCGCGAATCTCGATCCGGAGGCGGCCCGGCTGGTGCGAAATTTGATCCTGGAGCTGAAGCAGCAGGGAAAAACCATCTTCCTCAATACGCATGATCTGGATGAAGCGCAACGGATCTGCGACCGGATCGGCATTCTGAGCACAAAACTGCTGGCGATCAACACCCCGGAAGAGCTGACCAGTTCGGTGCCGGGCGGCAAGACGGTAATCCAGCTGGAGCGTATCGACGAAGCCATGCTAAACGCACTGAAGAAGCTCAAACCGCCAAACTTTAGTATCGAAGAAAACAGGTTCCTGATCGACGTTGCCGATCCGCAAAAAGAAAATCCGGAGTACGTGCGCGCTTTGGTCGCGGCCGGCGGAAACGTCCAGTTCGTCACCAGAAGCAATCCCGATCTGGAAGAGGCGTACCTGAAAATCGTAAGGGACAACCGGTGAGACTATCAAAATCATGGACGGTAGCGGCGAAGGACCTGAGAATCTTCAAAAAGAAGAAGGTCATCGTCTATTCGATTGTGTTCTTTCAGATAATAGTCTCGGTGGGCCTGCCGCTGATTATCAAAGTTGCCGAATCGCGGTCTAATAGCGTCCGCGCCGCGGCGTTGCCTCAAGTGCTTGACTCTTTTTCCTTCTGGTACGTGATCGGCTCTAGCATACTGCCATTGTCTCTCGCCTCTTACAGCCTCATCGGCGAGAAGGTACAAAAAAGCCTGGAGCCGCTACTGGCGACGCCGACTACCGACGAGGAAATTCTGGCCGGCAAGAGCATCGCCGCCGCTCTGCCGGGGCTCGCCGCCACCTATCTGGGAGCCACGCTGTTCATGGTCCTGATGGACCGCATAACTCATGCGAAGCTGGGTTATCTGTACTATCCGAACTGGAACATGGCGGTGATTCTGTTGGTGCTGACGCCGCTGACTATCATATACAGCATCGGCGTCAACATTCTGATCTCGTCGAGATCCAATGATGTGAGATCGGCCCAGCAACTGGGAGCCCTGATGGTACTGCCGCTCGGTCTGATTTACGTTCTGTCGGAGACAAGAGTAATCTCCCTGAGCGTCACCAATCTCCTGATCATTGCGGCGATCCTGGCGGCCGCCGACGTGGCTGCCTTCATCCTCGCCAAGGCTGCTTTTCAAAGGGAAGAGATCCTGACGCGGTGGAAGTGACCCGCCACCACCACGTCTTCGCATCGGTCGCAGGGTTGACCATCGGGTCCGTTTCTTTTTAACGACGCCTTACCTGAGCAACTCCTGAAGCAGGTCCACTGCCAACGGAACTGACGATGTCCAGGCCCCCCCGTTTGCGGCGCCGTAAATCCATGAAGGAGTCGCTTCGGGATGCGTGCCGGATACCGCGACCCTCCCGCGCCCGTATGAGCTGATAAAGGCAGCGACCCTGCCGTCGGCGTAGCAGGCGATGATGCGAGTCTGCTCCGCCGTGGGCATAAGGTAAAATACCGGCCCGTCCTGATAATACATTTGACGCGTCTGGCCAAGCCAGCTGACCGGCAGAATCCTGGGATCTGCTTCTCCCCCCGTAAAGCTTCCAGACCTGGCGGGAATAATGCCCAGCGACGTAAATGACTGACCGTATTCCTCCCAGCCGGTTGACGCTATGTAGCCGCCGCCGCAGATTCCCAGGTAGCGCCCGCCGTTTTGCAAATAATTCTTCAGGGCGGCGGTGATCTTCGGCGTAAAAGCGGCGACGAGCGGGCTGAGGTCGTCCTCGGTCCCGCCGATGATAAAGACTTTCGCGGCCGGCAGCAGGGCCGGCAGGTCCTGGATGTTTACTACGTATTTAACCGGCAGGCCTGCCTGTGCGGCGACGGATGCGATCGCCGCCGTGGCGCCCGTTGCGGCAACCGGTCCGTCATAGATGAGCGCGTATGAACCGCCGCCGCCCGCGGTTGAAGGCTGATTACTAACCGAACAGGTTGCAGAATCATCGAGCTGAGAACCGGCCGTGGTCTGCGATCCGGCTGAAGTACCGGGTGGCGTGACGGCGCCGGCTAAGGGTGAACCCTTCGGCCGGGAAATCGTGCTGCTGGTCTTGCCGCTAGCATTTTTACCTGGTGAACAACCAGCCCAGAAAGCAATTGATACAGCAAGAAAAAGCAGGCAGCCCTGGATCAGTGCGGCTTTGCGGCTTGGCATTGACAGGCTCCGAGACAATTAATAATCGGACAGCAAAATTTTAAAGCAACGCCCTGGCCCGGTAAAGGGGATGCAGACGCGAATGAAACGTACAGGGGGCGAATTTGAGCCCTGAAGCGGCGGACGGCCAGAAGCACTTACCCTTCGTATGCCTTTTGCAGCGCGGCGATGTCAAGCTTCTTCATGAGGAGGAATGCCTTGGTTACCCGCTTAACCTGCTCTGAAGTGCCCTCCCGGAGCTGTGGACTAGCGACGGCACATTGCCGGTTCAGCTGGTGGCTCATTCATGACATCGAAGACTGTTAAGTCACCTCTGTTGTCCGGCAAGCTGAATGAATGCCATTGTTTACCTTTCTTCGCTAACCTCAAATGGACCTTTGGACAGACTTGCCAGAATGGTTCTTCTCTACATAAAGGTAGGGGCCGACCAGAGCGAAAGTAACGCCTCCGCCCGTCACCACATCCCCCTAGTCAACCCCTCTCTTTCTCACCGCCGGCCGCCTCCTGTGTCAACCGCCACGCGGCGTTGATCAGTCCCACATGGGAGAACGCCTGCGGGAAGTTGCCCAGGAGCACGCCGCTACGAGAGTCGATCATCTCCGACAGCAACCCCAGATCGTTTGCTTTTGCGGTTACGCGCTCGAATAACTCGCGGGCTTCATCGAACCTGCCTGCCATCGCCAGGCACTCCACCAGCCAGTAGGTGCAGATGACAAACCCGTTTTCTTCTTCCTGCCAGCGGCGGACCAGCCCCCCCGCGGCGAGCCGGTTGCTAATCGCGTCAATAGTGGCCAACATCCGTTTGTCGCCGGCGGGCAGGAACTCCATGATCGGCGCCAGCAGCAGCGCTGCATCCAGATGATCGGACCCGAACGCGCCGGTATAAGCCTGGACGTCATCGTTCCAGGCTTCTTTCAAAATGGTCCGGTGGGCATCGTCGCGCGCCCGCGACCAGCGGCTCACCCGCCGCTTACCGGCCCCGAGAGTTCCGGCAAGCCTGACGGCGCGGTCCAGCGCCACCCAGCACATGATCTTGGAAAGGGTGTAATGGCGCTCGCGGTCCCGGGCCTCCCAGATGCCGGCGTCTGGCTCCTTCCAGCTGGACGCGGCATGATCGGCAAAGACGATAAGCATGTCACGCACCCAGTCGTCCAGTTTTCCCATCTTCTCCCGGAGGATGTAAGCGGCATTGAGCACCTCCCCCAGCACGTCCAGCTGTTTCTGCCGCCAGGCATCATTACCAATCCGCACAGGTTTGCTACCATCAAAACCGGTCAAATTATCAAGCGTATGCTCGCTGAGGTTGCGCTCGCCCTCGACGCCGTACATGATCTGGACCGCTTCCCGGCCGACACGGCCGCTGGCGCGGCTGATCCAGTCAAAAAAGCGCTGCGGCTCATCGGGGCATGCAGCGATCCACAGCGCCCGCATCGTCAGGCTGGCGTCCCGGAGCCAGCTGTAGCGATAATCCCAGTTGGCGCCGCCGCCAAGGATCTCCGGCAGGGAGGTGGTCGCCGCTGCCACCAGCGAACCGCTCGGCTGAAAAGTCAACCCCTGCAGCACCACCGAGCTGAGCCGAACCGCATCCGGGTAAAGACCCTCGTAATTCTCATGCTCATCGCTCCAGGATTTCCAGATGCCGGCTGTCTCCCGCAGGACGCCTTCGACATCGGGCACGGGCGCGTGGCCCACCCGGAATCCTTCCCGGAAGCTGAGGCTAAAATCGACATGATCCCCGGCCGCAACGGTGAAGCCGGAAGTAAGGTCATTTTCCTGTATGTCAACCTTAACAGATGATATCAACCGCAATTCTACCGGTCCGCCGACAATGATAATACCGGCGCCGGCCTTACGGAAATGGGGATGAGTCAGCCCGTATTCAAACCGGGGAACAAGCTCCATCACCATCTCTACGCTGCCCTCGATTCCCCTGACGCTCCGAAGCAACAAATGCGGCGCTTCCCTGCCGATGTTGTGGCCCCGGTGGGATGGGTGCAGCGCCATCGCGTCCGTCACCTCAACTGCGCCGCTCCCCGTCCTGAAAGTTGTTTTCAGCACGAGCGTCTCAGCGACATAACTTCGCTTCGAAGAAAAATCACCACCTGGATGGAGGCCCCAGTGTCCGGCCTGGGGGTCCAGCAAGCGCCCAAACACTGACGGGGAATCAAACCGCGGCACGCAGTACCAGTCGACGGAGCCACGCCGGCTCACCAGCGCCGCCGACTGGCAATCGGAAAGAAAGCCATAATCGCTTATTTTCATAAATCAACCATACCCCAAATTTGCATGTGATAAAATACGACTCCGTGAGAATGACGCTGTTTGCCGGTGAGCTTAGCAATCGCGCCGGCCGGGCACTATACGTTTACAAGTTCAAGGTTTCAAGTTCAAAGTTTTCCGTTTTAACATTCAGACGGCCCAACGGTTGACGAAATTTGTTGGACGGAATTAACCAGGAGGAGAGATGGAAAAGATCGATGTGGCTGTGATCGGCAGCGGCCAGGGTGGGGTGCCACTGGCGGTGAACCTGTCCCGCGAGGGCAAGCGCGTCGTCCTGTTTGAAAAGAAGGCATTGGGCGGCACCTGCCTGAACGTGGGCTGCTATCCTTCCAAAGCCTTCCTGGGCGCGGCTCACGCCGCGGGCGAACGCAGCGCTGAGGCGTTCGGGGTGCGGAAGAACCCAACCGTCGATTTCGGGCTCCTGATGGATAAGGTACGCGGCAAGCGTGACTCCAGCTACATAAAAACAGCGCTGGACAAGGCCGGCGTCAAGACAGTCATGGCCAAAGCGGCCTTTACCGGCGAGCGCTCAGTCTCCGGAGGCGGTGAAACATTCGAGGCCGGGACGGTCATCATCAATAGCGGCAATTCTCCGGCCGTGCCGCCCATCCCGGGACTGGAAGGCACACCATACTTGACATACAACAATTTTTGGGAGATTAACGAGCTGCCGCCGCGGGTTCTGGTGCTCGGCGGCGGTTACATCGGCGTCGAGCTGGGTCAGGGCCTGGCGCGGCTGGGAGCCCAGGTGCACATCATCGAGAGCATGGGCCGCATCATCTCCAGCGAAGAGCCGGAGCTAAGCGACTCCATTACCAAGGCGCTGGCAGCTGACGGGGTCATATTTCATCTGTGCAAGCAGGTAAAAAAAGTTGAGCATGCCGGCGGCGTCTTCGCGCTGTCGCTCGACGGCGACGACCAGGTCAAGGGAGAAGCGCTCCTGGTAGCCACCGGGCAGCGGGCAAACACCGAGGGGCTCGACTGTAAAGAGGCGGGCATCGAGCAAACCGAGCGAGGCTTCATCAAGGTAAATGAAAGGTTCGAGACCACCTGCCCGGGTGTTTACGCTATTGGAGATGTCACCGGCCAGCCCGCTTTTACCCATGTATCCTGGGAAGATTTCCGCCGGCTGATGACGATCCTGCACGGCGGCGACCGGCGGCAAATGGACAGGGTCCTGGGTTATGCGTTTTTTACCGAGCCGGAAGCGGGGCGCTGCGGCATTACCATCGAGCAGGCCGAAGAGCGTGGATTAAACGCCCGCGCCGTCACCATCCCGCTGACCCGCGTCGCCCGCGCCTGGCTGACCGATCGCACCAACGGCTTTTACCGGGTTGTCGTCGACAACAACAGCGACAAGATCCTCGGCGCCACGCTGGTCGGCCCCCGGGCCGGCGAGCTGGTGCACTGCTTCATCGATCTAATGGAGGTCGGCGCTACCTGGCGCGACCTGGAGCAGACGGTGCACATACATCCCACTTACGCCGAAGGACTGCCGACGCTGGTGCGAGAGCTGTTGCGAAAAAAGTAAACGGGTTGGGACCGCGGCTCGCGGCGGCTCCAAAAAAACGCTAATCTGCAGACTCAGCGCACATCCTTGTTTTCTCAAACGGGACGGCAATATCGATGTCACTGCCGGGTCGTGATTTTCCGGTGGTCATTGAACCGAAAAGCAGCACCAGGCGCAGATCGAAATCCTCTGCCGTTCGCGCCACTTCAGCGATTTTATCTTCATCAATCGTCATCATTTATCCTGCCTCGAATTGTTTGGTCGCGCTCACTTGAGAGGCTATCCATGGTAATTCGAAAGGAGACCTCAGACAAGTTTTTTACGCCTGCCTGAAATTCTCAAAAATCATTTATTCGCAGGCGCCTTATATCCTCGTACATAAAATGTGACCAGGTAGCATTTTGAGCATTCGCCGCGCGGGCACGGATAGCCACCCCCCTACTGCCCCAGCACCTCGTTAAAGTAGCCGTTCCAGAGGACCCGCTGGGAGGCGATGACGGGACCGGTGGCGGTGACGTTTACGGGGCCGCCGATCTTGCCGGGGAAGTCAGGGTTCCAGTTGGCCCCGGGAGCAATGGGGC
>JACWAM010000060.1 GCA_014874265.1 Thermoleophilia bacterium
GCGATCTTGAAGCCGCGGTAGGAAAGGAGCAGAAACAGGATGATGAGGCCGGAAGCTCCCACCAGCCCCAACTCCTCCGCGATGGCGGAAAAAATGAAATCTGTATGCAGCGCCGGGATAATCGGATTTCCATTCTGCGCCAGCAGGTATCCCTTGCCCAGCCCGGTGCCGAACAGGCCGCCGTCGCCGATGGCAAAAAGCGATTGCACCAGCTGATAGCCTTTATTGGTGGCGTCGGTCCAGGGATTTAGCCACAGGTCGACCCGGAGGTGGACGATTGCCTTGGTGAAGTAGGCAAAAGTGCCGGCTGCCGTTATCAGAACCACGCCGATGGCGGGATAAGTGACGCGGCCGGTGGCGGCGTACACCATCCCCAGAAAGATGCCGAACAGGAGCAGCGACGGCCCCAGATCGTTCATGAGAAGCAGCATCCCAAAGGACACTCCCCACACGGTCAGCAGCGGACCGAGATGTTTCAGCGGCGGCATCGGCACACCGGCGAAGTGCCAGGTGGTTGTTGACAATAGTTCTCTTTTGGTATGAAGGTAGCCGGCGAGGAAGATAGTGATCAGCACCTTGGAAAACTCACCCGGCTGGATGACGATACCGCCGATTTTAAGCCACAAGCGCACACCGGAGCCGTTTAAATCCGTGCCCGCGACAATGGTGACGACCAGGAGCAGGATACCGATGATCCCAAGCAGGTAAATATAATCGTCCAGCTTCCGGTAGTTGCGCAGAAAGATAATGATCACCGCAAACAACCCGACGCCGACGAGCAACCATGTCGCCTGAGCCGCCGCCAGGCTGGGATCGATGCGGTAGATCATCATGATCCCCATGGCGGCCAGCAGGCCCGTGATCGGCATCAGGTATGGATCGGCATGCGGAGCGGCGATCCGGAGAATGGCGTGCACCGCCACGAAAATTCCCAGGAAAAGAAGCCCGTAACCCAGCGAGCCGGCGCTGATCTGTGACGACCGCGCCGCGTAGACGCTGGCGAATCCCACGGCCGTCAGCAGAACCACGGGGATGAAATTTACCGCTTCCCGACGACGCTCCATTTAAGGCGACACCCCCGCATTGTTGCCTCCGGCAGGCGCCGCCGGGGAAGCCCCGGTTGTTCCCGTTAGCGTGCTGCTCCCCTGGCTTTGCCCGCCCATCCCGGGCTGCTCATTCTGCCCGCTTGTCTCAGCCGCGTAGTTATCGAGGATTTGTTTCGCGCCGTCGTAAGAATGAAGCTCCTTGCGGGCGATCTGATCCTGCTCGTACTGTGCCAGCTCGTCCAGCCGGACCTGGCTTTTGAGCTTAACCGAAAACAGCTCCAGGGGGCCGATGCTGTGAGGCACCCCCTGAAAGACGGCGATCCGGCCGTCGTCGACTCCAAGAAAGTAGACGTGGCTGATGCTCACCCAGGCCGCCCCCAGAATGATCAGAACGATCACGCCGGCGGATAAAAGGAGGCCGGGAACGGTTTTAAAAAGCCAGTGAAAAATCCCGCTTAAATAGCTCTTTTTTGCGGCGCTCGAGCCCGCGGGATCATGCTTGCCGGCCTGGCCGGCCACCGGCATGCCTTGAACGGCCGCCCCTTCCCCGCCGGCTCCGTCCGGTATCCGGATGACGCCGGTATCGGCATCACCGCCGGCTGCCCCCGGGACCGATCCGTCCGGACAGAACAAAACAACGGAGATGTTGTCGTGTCCGCCACGCTGGTTGGCCGCCTCGATGAGCCTCTTAGCGGTCTTGTCGAGTCGCTCCCCGCGCTGAAGCGCCGCCGCGATCTCTTCATCGGGCACCATCGAATAAAGACCGTCGGTGCAAAGCAGGAAAACGTCCCCCTGCTCCCAGTCCGTGCTGAGCGTATCGACTTCCACCGTATCGTCCACTCCCAGCGCCCTGGTGATGATGCTCCTCTGGGGATGTACAAGCGCTTCACTGGCGCTGATTTTGCCGCTTCTGACCATCTCGGCCACCAGTGAATGATCTTCGGTCAACTGCCGGAGGCGATTTTCCCGCCACAGGTAGGCGCGGCTGTCGCCGACGTGGGCCAGCACCACCTTGCCGCCGCTGAGCATAGCCGAGGTGACCGTGGTGCCCATCCCGGGCCGCCCCTCGGTTGCCGCCAGCTGGAAAATATTGTTGTTGACTTTTTGGATTAATGTTGTCAGTTCCACGGCGGGAGGACCGCCCTGGGGGCAGAACCATTCAAACGCCTTGGCGGTAACGGCGGAGGCGACTTCACCGCCCTGGGGACCGCCCATGCCGTCGGCGATCATGAATACCGGCGGGCGGGCGAACAGGGCATCCTCATTGGAGCGGCGGACCCGTCCGGTGTCAGTTGCTGTCGCGAAAGTTGCGGGCATCCGGGAACCGCTTGCCTAGAATTTACCGATGAATTTTTGAGCTGGATTCTTTTTCATTTGCCTTGGGGCGGGCGGGGCCATTATTCTTCGTAGCGAAAGATCGTATCCCCGATGACAATTTCCTGCCCAGGCTTGATCTGGACGTCGCCGCTGACGCGGCGCCCGTCCACGTAAGTGCCGTTGGTGCTCCCGAGATCCTCCAGGTAAAGAAACTGGCGGCGGGAAAATATGCGGGCGTGCGTCGAAGATACGTAACTGTCGTCAAGAACAATGTCACTACGGGGCGAGCGCCCGATCGTCGCGCCGCCCTTGAGCCGGTAAACCTTGCCGCCGTCCACGACCTTGCTGTGCTGCACAATCAGGCGGGGCTTGATTTTGGCAGTCAGGTAATCAAATTCGCTTGTGTTCCCGACTTCATCCTCGGAAACGCCTACCCGTTCGGGCCGCCGCTCGCCGCGAACCATGGGCGCCGGTTTTGGCGGCATCGCGGCCGCGGCTACCGGTGCAGCCCGAACCGGGGACGGCGCGGGCATGACGGCCGGCTCGCCGCCGCTTTTTAGGTCGCGGGCGACGCTGCGCGCGACCCGGAAGATAAACAGGTACAGCAGCAAAAGGAATAAAACCTTGAATCCCAGCAGGACCGGCTCTAGCGTCACTCTCTTTCGAACCTCACTTTGGTCGTCCCCAGCGTAATTACGTCACCGCTGGCGAGCGTTTTAGTCTTGACGCGCCTGCCGTTGACCTCAACGCCATTGGTGCTGCCGAGATCGATGATGATGAAGTCATTGCCGCGCTGCCTCAGCTCGGCGTGGCGCCGGGAAATGTTCGGGTCGGACAGCACCATGTCCGCCTGGCTGCTGCGCCCGATAAGCACCACGCGCTTGGCAACCTCGTAAACGCGGCCATCGGCGGACAGCGTGATTCTTTCCCGGTCCAGCCCCAGCTCCCGGGCCTCATCCGCGCTCACCGCCATTGTCCCTTCGCCCATCGGGCGAGGCCGGTAAATCACCGTCTGGCCGATGTCCGGCTTTGGAGCGGGAGCCTCCGGCGCCGGCGGCTCCGGGCCGGAAACCATCCTGGTGGCAATCCCGAATTCGCCGACGAGCAAGTCTTCATCGGTCTCAATGATAACCACCGGCCGGCTGAGCAGATCATAGTTCTCGCGCCGGGCGTGCTCGGTCAGATAATCGGCAAGGTCCGACTTAAGCTGCTCCTGATAGGCTTCGAACTGCGCGCCGTCCCCGGGCGAGAGGAAAAGCGTATATTCATTGGGAGCATAGATCCGGGAAACGCTGATCACCTTGTGATCGTCCATCTCCTTGACGAGCTTGCGCGCCAGCTCGACGGGCTGGACCGGCGACTTGAAAGCGCGCCCGAAGCCACCCTCAAAAATACCCTGGATCTTTTCCTCGAGTTTCTTAAGTACGCTCATGGGGGGAGGGATTTTGCAGCCTGTTTCTCGGAGATAGCAGCAGCAGCACGATCTGGATTATAACGCAAACACCCAGCGTTTTCATAAAAACCGTCTCCGGGAGCCGGAAGCCGGCAAACGCAAGAGGCAGCGCCAGGTAACCGGCGGCGAGAAGACCACCCGACAGGATTATGCCGGCGGCGTCGGCAATCAGATAGCGCCGGCGGACAAGCAGTGCCGCCGGCAGGCTGGCCACGAGCCAGATCCCCGGCTGCGTCAGCAGGATGGGGTGGGCCCGCAGCGGCGCCGCTAGCTCCTTCAGGACAGAAACCGGATTATAGTCACCGGCCAGTTTGGCTGTCAGCCCGAAAGCGCCGGTGAAGCCGAGGTAATCAATCGCGGGCGGACTTTTGACAAGCTGCCAAGCGGTGAATACGATCCCGCCGGTGAGCGCCAGAATCAGACCGCGGCGGACGTGGCCGACGGCGCCGGCGATGGCGGGAAACGCCAGCCCGACGCCAAGAACGCCCAATCCGGCCGCCAGGGCGGGCAGCAGCGCCACGCGCGGCCACACCAGCCCGAACGTCAAATAATAACCGGCCACGGCGGCGGCGGCGATGGCTCCCAGCGCCGCCGAGAAAGCAACCAGCGGCAGCAGCGCCGCCACTCCCAGCGCGGCGATGCCAATGCGGGGGAGGAGCGCCACCAGCAGCGCCACGCCGGCCGCGAGCGGCAGCCTCCAGAC
>JACWAM010000061.1 GCA_014874265.1 Thermoleophilia bacterium
GCATCCAGCATTGCCTCGTGGATCATGCCGCCGGCGATGAGCCTTGAATCGATATCGTAGCGGTTATTCTCAAGCGACTTCTTCAGCAGGCGGAGCCTGCTTTCGCGCCGCTTGCGTCCGCACGGCGACAGTTCTTGCAGATATGATGCAGAAGCCGGTTTCATTTGTTCCTTAAGCAGTGGGTCGGACAACTTCCCGTTGTGAGCAAACTCCTTCAAATAGACCCTCATCATATATATCGGAGCCCGCGCCAGCTCTCGTGAGGAAAAAGTGCACCGGATTGGAAAAACGCTATTTTTGGCGGACTCGCCAGAATCCAGGTAGAATATATAACGGATTCCGGACTTTGGATATTAGGCATTGGATTAAATCCATGTTTACCAAATTCGGGTTCCCGAATTTGGAAATCCCTTCATAATTGGCAGCATCAGAATGCCGATTGTTAGGATCGCAATCCGGATTGCCTTACGGGAGTGAAAAACTTGGGCAAGTTGAATTTTGGCGGGCAGGCCGCCGGCCTGGAAGGAATCACGTTCCTGGCCGGCCACGGTTTTGACTTTGCCGACCTGAACCTGAACGAGATCGGCAAGATCCGCCGTGAGCAAAAGCAGATTCACCGGGCGGCCCACAAGGCGGGGATGTTTTTTGTCGCTCACGGGCCCGATCTCAGGGTTGACAATCCCGAAGGACTTGCCAAGATTGAAGAAGCGGTTCGCTATGCCGCTTTTTTCCGGCCGCGCACGATCACCATCCATCCGATTCTGGCCCCGGTATCCAAAGGGAATGAGAAGCCGGGAGCAATCGAGGGGAAGCTGCGCGAGATCGGCCGGCTCCAGGAGCTTGCCGGAAGCTATGGATCCCGGATCGCCTGCGAGAACACAGCGGAGGAGGCTGTGGACATGAAGCAGCTTCTTGACACGATACCTGATGTGATGTTAACGGTGGATATCGGCCACGGCGAGCTGTTGGGAGAAAAAAACAAGTCGCTCGATTTTATCGAATCATACCCGGGGCGGATCGGCCACGTCCATATCCATGACAACGTCGGCGGCAATACCTACTACGAAGATCTGCACCTGCCGCTCGGGGAAGGAAGAATTGACTTCGCGCCGATACTCACGGCGCTGAAAAGCCTGCCTCAGGAGGTTACGCTGACATTTGAAATGCCCAGGCAAAAGGCTTACGAAAGTCTGCTCTGGTTGCGTGACCGGAAGATGATTTGAGAATCTCGCATACGAATGATCTTTAAGATAGATTCTTAGGCGCTCATCATGACCATTGTTTACCGCGCCAAGGGAAACATTTATCTGAATCTGACGAACCGCTGCTCGTCCGATTGCTGTTTCTGCGTGGCGGGATTCTCCAGCGGTATTTACGGATACGGGCTGAGGCTTCAGTCGGAGCCCGATGTCGATGAGGCGCTGCACGACCTGGAGGCCGAATTTCTGGATGGCCCGGTGGCAGAGGTGGTTTTCTGCGGATTTGGCGAGCCGACGATGCGCCTTGACGCTATCCTGAAGATAACCGAGTGGCTGAAGCTGAGGCACATTCCATCCCGGCTGGACACAAACGGGCATGGCTCGTTGATCAATCCCGGCCGGGACATCCCTGGCGAACTGGCCCGCGCGGGTCTGGACCGGGCTTCAGTAAGCCTTGTAGCGCACAATTCCGAGGTTTACAATCAAATATGCAGGCCTGTTTTTAGCAAGGCTTTCCGGGCGGTTCTCCAATTTGCCGCCGGTTGTATCAAGGAGGGTATCGAAGTGAGGCTGACGGTGGTTGATCTGCCAGAAGTTGATATCGAGGCTTGCCGCAGCGTGGCAAAAAAGATGGGCGCGGATTTTTATGTCAGGCCGCTGATCTCTGCCGGTTCTGAGGAGACGGAGGATTGAAAGACCGCGCTCCTAGGATCCTGCTCGTTGACGACGAGGAGGCGATCCAGAAGCTGCTTACCTACCCGATGGAAAAAGAGGGCTACGAGATTGTGCAGGCCCGGGACGGAGAATCGGCGCTGGAGAAATTTCGCGAGCAGCAGTTCGAGCTGGTCGTGCTTGACATCATGCTGCCGGGAATTAGCGGCATCGACGTCTGCCGGACGATTCGCGCCGAAAGTACGGTGCCTATTATCATGCTGACGGCCAAGTCCGATGAGTTTGACAAGGTGCTGGGCCTGGAGATCGGGGCGGACGACTATATCACCAAGCCGTTCAGCATCAGGGAGTTCCGCAGCCGCGTCAAGGCTCAGCTCCGGCGGGCGCAGATGGCAGGCCAGATGCCAGAGCTAGTAAAGGAAACCATGGAGCTTGACGATCTCCGGATTGATTTTCTGAAACGGAATGTCTTTGTCGGCGACGAAAAAGTCGACTTGACATATAAAGAATTCGAGCTACTCAGGACACTGGTCGGGCATCCCGGCCGTGTCTTTGGCCGGGAGGTGCTGCTGCAGCTGGTCTGGGGCGACGCCGACTTCAGGGATCCGCGGACGGTGGATGTGCATATCCGCCACCTGCGGGAGAAGATCGAGCCTGATCCCCATGATCCAGAATACATATTTACCGTGCGGGGAGCGGGATACAAATTCAGGGATATATAAGGCTAACAACCGGCCCTTAAGCGGCCGGCGTCAAGCATTCAGACGCCGGGCTGGCCCGCTACCGGGCAAGTGATCAACTGCCGCTCGCTACCATGTCTTTTTTCAGATTGCCTCTAAAAACCATTCCAAACAAGCTGCGTTTCAGTATCGCGGCTCGTCTCAGCGTGGTTTTCTCGCTGGTGTTCATCATGGTGGTCGTCCTCATTTATATGTCTGTGGTGCCATCGCTGGAGCAAAATCTCGCGAACCAGAAAAAATCAGAGCTGAGCAACTACGCCACCCTGTTCTCGGAGCCATATCTGGCGGCATACAATGAGGGGGCGCAATCAACCTACCTTGACTACCTGACCAAGCAGGCGGCGGCAAAAGCAGACGCCCGCATCCTGCTCATGGACGGCTCGGGTGATCTGCTTTCGGACTCCCTGAATGGCCAGGGATATCAGGCAAGCGATTACGCCGTCGCCCAGACCGCAATCAAAGCCGGCAGGCTCCAGACAGATGTGGTTAATCACGTTGACG
This sequence comes from Thermoleophilia bacterium, assembly GCA_014874265.1. GTDB lineage: Bacteria > Actinomycetota > Thermoleophilia > BMS3ABIN01 > BMS3ABIN01 > JACWAD01. The sequence continues at coordinate 3,113 of JACWAM010000061.1, forward strand.
GCAAGGCCTATGCGATGGCGGCGGTGCCGGTCTTTCAGGAAAAAAGCAACCATGTCGTGGGGGTCATTGTGGTCTCCGCATCCATGAGTGGCGTTGACTCGGCCGTCTCCATGGTGCAGAGGCTTCTGGTGGTGGCCGCCGGCATGGCGCTAGCGCTGGCGTTGATCGCTACCTATGTGGTATCCAGCTTCCTCGCCCGCAGGGTGCGGAAGATCGAGGCCGGCGCCAAGAGGATCGCTAATGGCGACTTCGGCGTCCGGGTGCCGGTAACTTCACAGGACGAGCTCGGCCAGCTGGCGGGGACATTCAATGATATGGGCGACAGGCTGGGCGCGGCTTTTCAGCAGGTTGACGTAGAGAAAAGGCGTGCCAAACTGCTTCTTGACGACCTCAGTGAGGGCGTCATCGGCATTGACACCGGCGGGCACATAATCGTCGCCAATCCGGCGGCGGAGCGGCTTTTAGGCTGGCCCATCGATCCCCCGGTGCCGTTAAAGGAATGTGTTCCCGGTGAAATTTTTGAATTGTGGCGCTCGATGAGCGCCGCCAGCCCGCTGCGCGAAGATACCTTCATACTAAGCGAAGATCAGGCGCTGGCGGTGCGCAGCTCCTTCCTGACTGACCAGGCTGAGTTGTCTTCGCTGCTGGTTCTTAGGGACGTCAGCCAGGAGGTAAAGCTGGAGCGCTCCCGCCGCGACTTTATCGCCAACGCTTCCCACGAGTTGAAAACTCCCCTGTTTTCGCTCGGCGGCTTCCTGGAGATCCTGCAGGATGAGGAAGTTGACGAGCAGACAAAGACAGAGTTCATCACGACGATGCGCGAGCAGGTTGACCGTCTGGCCGATCTTGCCAGAAACCTGCTCGACCTTTCCCAGATGGACTCTGGCGCCATGAGCGTGCGGTCAAGCAGCGTGGATCTCAAGGAAGTAATCGACTCCGTTGCCCGGGAGTTTGCAGCCACCCAGGTTGGCGGCGCCACCGTTGACACCAGCCGGATACCGGACCCTCTGCTGGCGAGCTGCGACCGCGAACGCACGGCCCAACTGGTGCGCATCCTGCTTGATAACGCGCTGAAATACTCGCCGCCAAAAACCACCGTCAGGGTGAGCGGCGGCGGCAATGGCGGCTCGGCCAGCTTTACCGTAACCGACAGCGGGGCGGGGATACCTCCACAGGAGCTGCCGCGGATATTTGAGCGTTTTTACCGCGGGCGGAGCGCCGGCCGGGTAAGGGGCACGGGCCTTGGCCTCTCCATCGCCAGCGAGATCGTTAAATTGATGAACGGTTCAATTGAAGTGGAATCGGCAAATGGAGGCGGCGCGTCATTTACCGTGACGCTGCCGAAAAACGGGCATAGAGCCAAGAGCCAGTCCCGCTAGTTTGGTTTTATCCAAATTCCAACAATATCCAGCATTCAACATCCGGTTTGATTAACACTTCTTAATCAGCCTTAACCGTTTCTTTCTTGGAGGTTTACCGGCTCCGGGTATAATCTCATTGGCTGGATTATTCAGAATCTATGATGCCTTTTTCAGATAGATTCAAAATCCGGTTTCGTCAGGGGAAAAGCAAAGTCTGAAGTAAGTCTGAAGTTCTTCATCGGGGAGCTTTGTCGCCTCCCTAAATTTTTAGGAAAGAGGTCAGGAATGAAAAACAGGATTTTGGACTTTATCAACAGTACCGCTGCCGGATTTGTTGGCGCCGGCATTCTCTTGCTGGTGGCTTTTTCACTTCATTGGGGCGGATTGGGCGCCGGCAACAGCACCACCGGGCCGGCTGCCTCCGGATCGAGCGCGGCTGCTTCGACTACGGCGTCTGAGATGACGGCGGCCCCGGCGCCCGGCAGCACCATGACCCCGGAGCAGATTTACCAGAAGTATGCCGATTCGGCGGTGCAGATAGTTTCGACCTTCCCGGGCCAGGCCAACTTTTTTGGCAATCAGCCCCAGCAGCAGGGAATTGGTTCGGGATTCGTAGCAAGTACGGACGGTTACATCCTGACCGACGCTCATGTGATTACGAGTGACACATCGCAGACGGGCGGCACGGCTCAAAAGGCATCAGATGTTGAAGTTGACTTTCGAAACGGCAAGAAAGTCAAAGCCCAGATCGTCGGCTATGATCTGACCAGCAGCGATATTGCGGTGCTCAAGGTTGATCCCAATGGTCTCAACCTGGTTCCGGCGGTGCTTGGCGATTCTGACAGGGCCCAGGTGGGCGAGCCGGTAGTGGCGATCGGCAGCCCATTTGGAGTTTATACCAGTTCCTTGACTTCGGGTGTAGTCAGCGCGGTCAACCGTACGGTGGAATCTCCTGAGGCCGGCTTCACCATCAGCAACGCCATCCAGACTGACGCCGCTATTAATAAAGGAAACAGTGGCGGGCCGCTCTTCGACGAGCATGGCCAGGTTATCGGACTCAACGAGCAGATTGCCAGCAGCAGCGGCGGCTCCGAAGGTGTCGGCTTCGCCGTTCCCATCAATACCGCCAAACGGGTAATGCAGCAGATTCTGAGCAAGGGAGAGGTCGATTATGCTTTCATGGGCATCATCGGCCAGACGGTGGATCAGTCGAGCGCCCAGGACCAGGGGCTCTCAACCAATCAGGGCGCCCTGATTACGGAGGTGCAGTCCGGGAGCCCGGCCGACAAGGCGGGTCTGAAGAAAGGCGACGTGATCACGGGTATCGATGGCAAGCAAATGACTTCGATGGATGATGTCAGCAGTTATATCAGCCAGAAAAATCCCGGGGACAAGGTCAATGTGACTTTCATGCGGGGCAAGAACTCGCGCAGTGTTGATCTAACCTTGGGCAAGCGATCAACAAGTTAAGAATCAGTCAAACTGAGAGCATGACGTAAAAAACGCCCCGGCGCGTTTTTACGTTCCGGGCCGCCGGCGCCGATGGCGGCCTCCGGTTCACGATTGGCAGTCTCGACTTAAAATTGCCACCGGCGTGATATCATTGCGTGATGTCAAAAGCATGCGGACTCATCTATAGCGAAAGCTATCAGAAATATAATTTCAGTCCGGAGCATCCGATGCAGCCGGTGAGGCTCAAATTGACTTTTGAGCTGATGAGAGCTTATGAAATGCTGGACTCAGTCCGGTTGACAGAGCCGAAAATGGCCACCGATGAAGAGCTTGAGCTTGTCCACGATCCGGGCTATATTGCCAAAGTCAAGGAGCTGAGCTCCGCCGCGCCGGCCGGCGCCGGTCTTGGCTGGGGCCTGGGCACCGGCGATAATCCTGTTTTTCTGGACATGCACGAGGCTGCCGCCACCATCGTTGGCGGCGCCCTGATGGCGGCAGGAATGATCATGGAGGGCGAGCTGGATCATGCCTTTCACATGGGCGGCGGCCTCCATCACGCGCTCCGCGCCAGAGCTCGGGTTTTTGCATCTATAACGATCCGGCCGTAGCCATCGCCTGGCTGAGGGCCCGCTACGGCGTCCGCGTGCTTTACCTTGACATTGACGCGCATCATGGGGATGGTGTCCAGTACGCCTTTGAGGAAGACCCCGATGTCATGACCATTTCGTTTCACGAATCAGGCCGGTTCCTGTTTCCGGGAACCGGATTTACGGAGGATGCCGGCCGCGGCTCCGGCCGCGGCTACTCGGTCAACCTGCCGCTGGCGCCAGGTTCATCCGATGACATCTATCTGGAAGCATTTGACGCGCTGGTGCCGCCGCTGGCGCGGGCGTTCCGGCCCGGCATCATCCTGACGCAAGACGGCTGCGACGCTCACTGGAGCGATCCGCTTTCACATCTGGCCCTGACGCTGGCCGGATACCGGCGGCTGTTTCAGAGGCAGCACGATCTTGCCCATGAACTGACCGGCGGCCGCTGGCTGGCGCTCGGAGGCGGGGGCTACCAGGCCTATACCGTCGTGCCGCGCGCCTGGACGATCCTGCTGGGGGTGATGGCGGAGCGGCAGCTGGACGAACGGCTTCCGGAAAGCTGGCGGCAGCTGGCGGCAAAATATGAGAGTGGTCCGCTGCCGGATTTTTTAAGCCGGGAGGAAGTTCCGGCGGCGGCGCCCGGAGCTTACGCGCAGGCAAGGGCGGCGGCGCGCGAGGGTATTGCCGCGATCAAGGGGTCCGTTTTCAAACTCACTGGCGCCTAAAACCGGTATTTGATCCGGGGTATCGGACATTGGAGGCAAACCTGGCGGGTTTTTACGCTATACTACCTGCCGTGAGACCACCCTTCACGGATATCGAAGCTCTTGCGGTTGACCTCGCCGCTGCGATCAGGGAGAAGATCCTGCCTCAGATCGGCAGCGCCGAGGCGCGCGCTCACGCCGGCACCGCTGTAGGCGGCGACGTAACCTTTGGCATTGATGAAACCGCCGAGGAATTCCTGGCCGGCTACCTGCGGGAGCGGGGCGCCCGGGTGGCGCTTTATACCGAAGACAAAGGGCTGGTCACCTTTGGCGAACCGGAACATCTGCTCATCATTGACCCCGTCGACGGCACCCGCCCGGCGGCGGCCGGTTTCGAAGCCGCGATGGTGTCGGTGGCGGTTGCCGAACTGAATTCCCGGCCGGCCATGAAAGACGTTACTTTCGGTTGCCTGCTGGAGATCAAGGACGGCCACCTGTTTACCGCCCGTCGGGGCGGAGGCGTCTCGATTACTACTCCAGATGGGGAAGAGCGTCCCGTTATCCTTTCCGGCAACACCGATCTGCGCCGGATGTTCTGGACAATTGGCTTTCGCGGCCGTCCGGCCCGGGCGCTCATCGAGACACTTGGCGACCTCGTTGACACTTCTTCCGTCGACGGATCAGTTTTTGATCTGGGCAGCGCCACTTATTCGATCACGCGTATTCTTACGGGTCAACTTGACGCTTACATCGACATCGGTCCCCGGATGATTGATGACGTGCCGGGCGTCAGGGAGGAATTTGAGCGGGTTGGCAACGGCGCCGTGCTTAACAATTCTCCTCATGATCTGGCGGCCGCGGGGCTCATCGCCAGGGAAGGCGGCCTTTTCTTTGCCGATGGCTGGGGCAATCCATTATCAGAAAGGCTTTTGCTCGGTTCGGATCATGATTTTCAAATGTCCTGCCTCGCCGCGGCAAATCCCGAGTTGGCGGCGCGGATCGTCGCCGCAGTTGACGAGGGCATCGCCAGCTTGAGGGCGGCGTTTGGAAAGGCTGGCTAGCGGGCAGCAACCAGACAATCACTCAGCAAAGCCCGAAAACCCTGATGGATGCCAGCCTTCATGAAGGACTCTTATACGAAACGCGCCCGGACGGAAAGGTCAGGTGCCGTGTTTGCCCGCGCCTCTGCATTATTGCGGAAGGCAAGCTGGGCATCTGCAAGACCCGCATTAATACGGGCGGCAAGTGTTATACGCTCATCTATGGCAAAGTCTGCACGGTAGTCGCCGACCCGATCGAGAAGAAGCCGTTATTTCATTTCTTTCCGGGCACCCGGGTGCTCTCGCTGGGCTCACTGGGCTGTAACATGCGCTGTATCCATTGTCAGAACTGGCAGATTGCCCATGCGAATGTTCGTGAAGACACCGGGCAGCTCCGGGAACTGGCTCCGGGAAAGTTGCCGGTGGTCGCCGCCGCAAACGATTGTGAGGGAGTGGCCTGGACGTATAACGAGCCGACAATCTGGCTTGAATATCCAATCGACGGCGCCAAGGCTTGCCACACTCGCGAGCCGCCGCTTTACACGGTCTTTGTCACTAACGGTTACATTACGCAGGAATCGCTTGACCTGGTAGGCCCGTTACTTGACGCTTACCGGGTTGATATCAAGGGCTTCCGTCCGGAAACCTACCGGTTCCTGGCCAAGCTGAAAGATGTCGAGCCGATTTTTGCGGCGGCCGCCGCCGCAAAACACAAGCACGGCTGCCATGTGGAAGTGGTGACAAACATAATCCCCACAGTCAATGATGATGATGAGACGCTCCGGGGCATCGCCGCCTGGATCGCCCGGGAGCTGGGTGAAAAGACGCCCTGGCACGTGACCCGCTTCTTCCCGTACCTGGAGCTGGATTACCTGCCGCCAACGCCGATCGAGACTCTGGAGCGGGCTGTCCAGACCGGCCGTGAAGAAGGACTCAAGTTCATCTATGTCGGCAACGTCCCCGGCCATCCAAACGAAAACACCGTCTGCCCCAACTGCCGGCGCGTGGTCGTCCGCCGGGATGGCTACCAGGTCGAGAACGTCGACGTCAAGGAAGGCTACTGCGCCTTCTGTGGTGAGGATTTAAATATGGTACAGTCTTTGGTCGCGGGAGAAAAAAAGGGATAGCGCCAGGTCGGGCTCGGCGGTCCGGCTTAATGAAAACCATCTGGCGGACCGATAATGGCGGCAAAAATCCCCCCCGGGCGCCGTGTGCCGTACCCGGGCGTCGCGACATCAAATTCGAGGAGGCTGCTCGTTGCTGCAGGAAGTCCACGTGGGCCACAAATCGCTGGCCGATTATCAGAGCGTGGTTGTCAAACCATTAATGGAAGAGATCAAGGAGCTCGCTGATTCCCTGCGAGGGATGAGGGTACTGCATATTAACGCCACCTCATTCGGCGGCGGGGTGGCGGAGATCCTTTATACGTTGGTGCCGCTTATGAGAGATGTCGGGCTCGATACTGACTGGCGCGTGATCATGGCGCCGCAGGAGTTTTACGAGACGACCAAGGTGATGCACAACGCGCTCCAGGGCAATCCCGCCAGCCTCAATCCGGTGCAGCGGGAAATATTTGAAGAGCAGAGCCGGATCGCCAGCGAGTCGCTTGGGGGCGGCTTTGATTTTATCGTTGTCCATGACCCCCAGCCCTTGCTGCTCCGCCACTTCTCCGGCGATCTGGGCGCGAACTGGATCTGGCGCTGCCACATCGATACCTCTTCCCCGAATCAGTCCCTGGCCAGATACATGCTGCCATTCATTGAGCTTTACGATGCCGCCGTCTTCAGCATGGAGCAGTACGTTTTCAGCGGCCTTAACATCCCCAGGCGGGTTTTTATGCCGGCGATCGACCCGCTCTCCACGAAGAACATGGCGCTTTCGCCCGAGGATGCCGATTACGTCGTCAGCCAGTTTGGCATTGACGCCGGCCCGCCGGTAATGCTGCAGGTTTCGAGGTTCGATCCCTGGAAAGATCCATTGGGAGTCATCGACGCGTACCGGATCGTGAAAAAAGAGTTTGCCTCCGTTAAACTGGCCCTGGTAGGTTCAATGGCTACGGATGATCCGGAGGGGTGGAGCTTCTTCACCAACACGGTTGAGCACGCCGGAGACGACAGCGATGTCCTCATTCTCTCGAACTTGAATAACGTTGGCAATCTGGAGGTAAATGCCTTCCAGTCCCGCGCCGATGTCATCGTGCAAAAATCGATCCGGGAAGGATTCGGGCTGACGGTCAGCGAAGCCTTGTGGAAGATCAAGCCCACGGTTGGCGGCAACGTCGGTGGCATTCCGTCACAGATCAAGGACGGCGAGACCGGGTATTTGGTGGACTCGGTTGAGCAATGCGCCGAACGCTGCATGTGGATTCTCGATCATCCGGAAGAATCGCGGGCGATGGGCCGAGCCGGCAAGGAACAAGTACGGGCCCATTTCCTGATGCCACGGCTGCTGCGGGATTATTTACGGCTCTTTTCCGAGATCAGGAAGGCTTCATAGCGGGGCCGGACGGGCAGAAAACTTTTCAAGACGCGTTCCAAATGGCGGAGGGTCAAATCCGTTGAAGGGCTAATGGACGAACATCTCTTTGAAAATGAGCTGATCCTGGTTTCGAACCGGGGGCCGGTTACTTACCGGCGGGACGACGCAGGCGGCTTGGTAGCCTCCCGCGGCGGGGGCGGCCTGGTGACGGCGCTCCTGGGGGTCTCCGCATCCCGCCGGGTAACCTGGATAGCGCACGCCATGACTCTTGAGGATGCCGAGGTTAGCGGCCGGAAGGGCGGCCGGATCCAGCTCATTCATGAGGGACAGGAGCTGGGCCTGCGGTTCGTCACGAGCGACCCGGACGTTTACAACCAGTATTACAATGTCATCGCCAATCCGATGATCTGGTTTATCCAGCATTATCTCTGGGATCTGTCCGTTGCTCCGGATATCCGCAGGAGCGAAATGGAAGCCTGGGAAAAAGGTTACCTGGCCGTTAACGAGCAGTTTGCCGCCGCCGTCAATGATGAGCTGGACCGGCGCCGCAGCAGCAAGCCGGTGGTGATGCTGCACGATTATCATCTTTATACCTGCCCCGGCCTGGTGCGCCGCCGCCATCCGGAGGCGTTCCTGCATCAGTTCATCCACATTCCCTGGCCCCAGTCGGATTCCTGGCGGGTACTGCCCCGAAGTATCCGCCGGGCCGTCATGGAGGGGCTGCTGGCCAACGACGTAGTCGCTTTTCATACCAGCAGATACGTGCGCAACTTCCTTGTCTGCTGTCAGGAAATTCTCGACCTCGAGGTTGATTTTGACCGGGGGGTAGTGAACGCCGGCGGCCGGGAGGTTTGGGCTCGCGCTTATCCGATCTCCATCGATTGCTCCGAATTTGAGCGTCTTGCCGTCAGCGAGCCGGTGCTGGCGGAGGAAGAGGAACTGAAGGAGCTCAGGCGGGAAAAACTGATACTTCGGGTCGATCGCATGGACCTCTCCAAAAACATCGTGCGCGGATTCAAGGCGTTTGACATGTTTCTCGAGGAACATCCGGAATTTAAACACAAGATAACGTTTCTGGCGCTTTTGCAACCTTCCCGTGAGGACGTCGAGGAATATGTCGAGTACCGGGAGAAAATAATGCGAGTGGTGGAAATCATCAACACCAAACATGGAGATACGACCTGGATGCCGATCGACCTGAGGATGCAGGACAACTTTAACCGGTCCGTAGCGGCCTATAAACAGTTTGACGTTCTGATGGTCAACGCCATATACGACGGGATGAATTTAATTGCCAAGGAAGCAGGACTTGTCAACAGGCGCGATGGAGTCATTATCCTCTCCGAGAACACGGGAGCTCACGAAGAGCTGGGACCGCACTGCATCTCGGTCAGTCCCTTTGACCTGGAGAACCAGTCACAAGCGATCTACCAGGCTCTGACGATGCCGGATGATGAGAAAAAACGGCGGGCGGGTATGATTAGAGACACAGTCAAGCATAATGATATCCACAAATGGATTGACACTCAATTCGTTGACATTATGCAAAAAATGTCCGGCAAAGTGCCAGCCGGGCGGGAGGAGTGATCACATATGGCGGACGGCCTGATAGAAAAGGTTTTGCTTTTGGGAATCGGCGCCGCCTCTCTGACCAGGGAGAAGATCATCGAGCTTTCGGACGACTTGGTGAGCCGAGGGCAGATGACCCGTGACGAGGGTCAGAAGTTTGTTGACGAGGCGGTCAAACTCGCGGAGCAGGAAGGGACGCAGGTGGCCGGAAAAGTAGCGGGAGCGTATCAGGAAACTCTCCGTTCGATGGGAATCGCCACCGGCGATCAGATTGATGACCTGGAGCATCGCATCGCGGTTCTGGAGGCCAAAGTATACGGAAAACCGTCGCGCATTGAAGAGCCGCAGCGCGGTTTTGTCGTCACTCCCACGGAGGAAGAAGAACCGAGCTAGACGATGGTGGATGGTGGAAACTTAGAGGGCGGCTGGCACCGGGATTCTCTTTGGCGCCTTGATCCGTTCCAGGATGCGGCGCCGTGATTTTCTCGGCCCGGGCCGCGATATCACGGCGCCGCCCAGCTCCAGGCGCATCAGCCGGAATCCACCGGAGCTCTTGACGGGATAAAACCCGCAATCTCTCAGAAATTCGTATTCAGGCAGGTGGCCGGCCTGCCTGTCTCTTGGCGTCTGGCTGCAGAAAGACTCGACCGTTTCTATCCCTGCCTCTCTGAGTTCGGCGAGCATGGACAAAACGAGGCTCTTGCGCACAGAATCCATGTCGCCGTCAGTCACGAGGCTGCAAGCCAGCAGAGCCGAGCTTTTGCTCGCCGGGCCGCAGGAAAGGTTACGGGCAAACATCGCCGAGGGGCCGAACTGGATCATGCCCAGCAGCCTGCCATCGCCGACTGCCAGTTTTCCCCAGCGTCTAAATTTGTCTTCGGCAAACCTGTTCCACTCTTCCGCCTCGGCCTGGCTCCAGCCAAGATCCCGCCCCTGCCACCAGCCGCATCTCTGGCAGCTCTCAGGAAGTCTGGAAAAAGTCTGCCGGTTTAGGTTCTGTAACTCAAAGAACATTTAAATCCTGTTTGGCTCCGGAGAAGTAACAGCGCTGATTAAGGCATTATACCGCAATGCGGTCTTGCCGGCGGCGTCCGCTTCAGGCGGGAAACAGCTCCAGCATGACGAGCTCCGGCCGGCTCATCAGCCTGAGCGGCACCAGAGTAGTCCCCACTCCCCGGGAGACATGCAGGATCATGCCGTCCAGTCGGAAAAGGCCCTCTCCGTACTCCGCGCCGGAAGTGGAGAGCATCGTCTTGCCTTTCCGCAGACTCGGGAGGCAGATCTGGCCGCCATGAGTATGGCCGGCAAGCATCAGCTGAAAATCGTTGGGATCGACTTTCCGGGCGGCGTTGGGGCTATGCGAGAGCAGGATTCTTAAAGCGGCGCCGCGGTCGACCTGGCTTGTGACGGCAGGCAGGTCCGCCAGCCGGTACTGGAAATCGTCTATGCCACAAATCTGAATCATCTCAGCGCATATTTCCGATCGAATACACTCATTGTCAAGTAAATAGATGCCGGCTTCGGCGAGCAGATTACGGTTTCGCCTGATGTTTTCCTGTTCCGCATCCATCCTGAAAACCGGCCGCCTTTCCCTGCCCGTGAGACGGCGGGCCAGATCCTGTAGCACCGTTTTTCTCAGCCCGTGGTCATGATTGCCCAGGACTGCGAACTTGCCATAACGCGCCTCCAGCGAAGCCAGCAAACTCACGTAAGGGCTCAGGTCCTTGTTCTTGTCGGACTGGTCGCCAGTAAACATGATCAGATCCGGCTCCAGATCCCTGACCGCGCGCGCAAATTTGGTCAACAGGCGGTTATTTAGCCGGCTCCCGCCGGCATGAAGGTCACTGACGTGAAGTATCCTGAGGCCGGTCAGCGCCGGGGGAAGCCCGGGAATATCGATCCGCCGCTGGCTCAGACTGAGCCACTGCGCTTCGAAGAGCATGTAAGCGGTGCCGGCGGTGACGATTCCGCCGGCAAAGAAAATGGTTCTGGAAATGTTGCGGGCCAGTCGGTCCATGCGGTTCATGATCAGGCGCCTGCGACGGCAGGCCGGGTGGTGGGAGGACGCAGCCGGCGCTTCCAGCCGCTTAAGCCGGCCCGTCGGAAAAGATCCTGCCTTAAAAAACTGGTGAGTAGAGCCTGGCCATCGCCGCGCGGCCAGGTTTCAGTCAAGCGTTTTCTTCCTGATTGCCTTCAATCTCTGCCTTCAGCCTGGCCCGGGTTTCTTCGATCCGGGACTTCAGGTCTTCCGGAGATTCTATCGGCGCAAGCGGGGCTTCCTTCTCAGTGCCGGGCTCCCCGATAATATCAAGGGGGCCGCCGAACAGCTCGCGCCTGATTTCCTTTCCGGATTTCGGAGCGAGCAGGATGCCTGCCGCCGTGCCGAGCCCGACGCCGAACAGAAACAAGCGGAACCTTCCATGTCTGCAAATTGGCAATGCGGCCTCCTGGAAATGCTTTGCTTGAGAACCTGTCGCAAAAACAGACGAATGACTTTTCGGATAGGCTCCAGGTTCAGGAGCATTCTAGATGCTTGCGCGCCGCGCCGCAAGGATAATCCAGAAGGGCGGGAGTTGGTATAAGATATAATAAGGAAAAAGTTTCCTTATGGAAAGGAGAGGCATGATCATCTGGATCATCGTCATTATCGTCGCCGCTCTGGTCATAGCAAGCCTGATCGGCATCTACAACAGCCTGGTGCGTTCGCGTAACAAGGTTGACAACTCCTGGAAGCAGATCGACGTCCAGCTGAAACGGCGGCATGATTTGATACCCAATCTAGTAGAGATGGTCAAAGATTATATGTCTTATGAGCAGGAAGTTCTGCAAAACGTGACCAAGGCCCGCTCGCAGGCCATGCAGGCCCAGGGGCCGGCCGATTCGGCCAAGGCGGAAAATATGCTCACGGGAGCTCTAAAATCCCTGTTTGCGGTGGCGGAGAATTATCCCGATCTGAAAGCAAACCAGAACGTCTCCCAACTGCAGGAAGAGCTGACATCCACGGAGAACAAGATCGCCTTTGCCCGCCAGCTTTACAACGATGTGGTAATGAACTTTAACAACCGGGTGCAGACTTTCCCGTCAAACGTGATCGCGGGCGTGTTCGGCTTCAAGACGCGGGAGTATTTCGAGGCTCCGGAAGAAGAAAAAGAGCCGGTCAGCGTCAAGCTGCGCTAAGGCCCGGCCTGGTCCACGACTAAACAACTGCTCTGCCATGTATCAACAGATCGCAAAAAACAAACGGCTGTCGTATTTTCTGATCGTCATCGTAACCGCTTTGCTGGTTGTTCTTGGATACGCGATCGGTTTTGCCATTGGCATCGGCTGGTTTGGACTGGCAATCGCGCTGGCGATCGCAATCGGACTGGGCCTGGCCAGCTATTATAAAGGCGATTCGATGGTTCTGGCCGTCAGCCGCGCCCAGCCAGTGACTCATGATCAGGCTCCACAGCTGTATAACGTCGTTGAAGAGATGTCGATCGCTTCGGGAAACCCTGTTCCCGCGGTGTACATTATCAACGATCCGGCGCCCAACGCTTTCGCCACCGGCCGCAACCCGGAACATTCCTCCATCGCGGTAACCTCTGGGCTGCTGGAAAAAATGAACCGGGAAGAGCTCCAGGGCGTGATTGCGCACGAAATGTCACACGTACGCAATTATGACATCCTTTTTGCCACTATGGTCGGAATAATGGTCGGTGCGATCGCGCTGATGGCAGATTTCTTCCTCCGCTGGAGTTTCTTTGGCGGCGCCCGGCGCAGCAATAATAATGACAACGGAGCGCTCGGCCTCATCCTGTTGGTCCTGGCGCTGGTAATGGCTATTCTTGCTCCGATCGCGGCGCGGCTGGTGCAGCTGGCTATCTCCCGCCGGCGTGAGCTGCTGGCGGATGCTTCGGCCGTGCAGCTTACCCGCGATCCCAACGGCCTGGCGGACGCCCTGCAGAAGATCGCCAATGATCAGGAAGTGCTGGTGGAGGCAAACCGGGCGACGGCGCATCTTTACATCGCGCAGCCGATCAAGAAATTCGGGGAGCGCTCGCGCGGCCTGTTTGACACCCATCCGCCGATCCAGGAAAGGATCAAAATTCTGAGGGCAATGGCTCACGAGGGGATGACTCCGGCTACCGGCGCTGCGTAACACTGCGGTTGCTTTTCTTTCAACTTTTTGATAATGTCGGGCTCCCACTCACCCGCTCGCGGCAGCTCCTTCCACTGGAAGGATTTTCATGCCGTACAAACCTCGAACCAGTGACCGGGTTTTCCTGGACGCCAGGGAGCAGCCGCCCGCCGCCGCCATGTTTGATCATGAACTGGTGGGGGCGCTACTGGACGAGCCCGCCGGAGAGCGGTTGGCACTGCTTTCAGAGAAAATCTTCACCGCATTTTCCGGTCGGGCTTTATCAGCGCTGTCCCCGGAAGAGCTCCACCGGGAATTTCATGAGGAGTTTCACGATTCCTGCGGCCTTTCCCGCCAGGAAGCCGCCAGGCTGGCGGCGGCGATCGAGCTGGCAAAACGGCTGCTCTGGCCGGACGACGGCCGCCGGCCGATCAGGTCTCCCCAGGACGCCTGCCGCGTCGCCAACGGGATCAAGTCAGAGTCGAAGGAGCACTTTCTTACTTTGTACCTGGATGCCAGGAATGTTCTTATTCATGAGGAGGTCATCTCCATTGGCAGTCTGAACGCCAATATCGTTCATCCGCGGGAAGTGTTCAAGCCGGCAATCAGCAACGGGGCGGCTTCGATCATCCTGGTGCACAATCATCCTTCGGGCGACGTCTCCCCGAGCCAGGATGATCTGAACCTGACCTCGCGGCTGGCGGAAGCCGGGCATCTTCTGGGGATAGAGGTTCTTGATCATGTCATTATCTCCGACAGCCGCTTCCTGAGCTTCCGGAGCGAATCCTATATTTAGCCAGCCCGCTATTCTGTGTTCCGGCAGTCCGCGACAGATGCTTGTTCTCCACATACAAATATGATCAAATATGAATTGTAACTAATGTTTTGTGGAAAACCTTTTCGGCGTCATTTCTGACGCTCTCTTGTTATAGCGCTTTGAAGTTTAAAATAATCAATATTACGAAGCCTGGAAAACAGCTGATGAAAAGGCATCCGTTTGCAGGATGTTTCTTTAATGGCAGTCTTCCTGACTTTGTTTGTTGTATTTTTGATAAATAGAGTTTGCAGTGGCCCCGACGCCCCGGGACGGACGAAGGGCCCGAGTTATCCACACTTTCCACAGGCGGCGCTCTTTCTCCCGCGCCCTGGTAACCAGTTGACTTTAGAGAAAAAGTGACTGTATACTGTCAGGTCGTTAACAATAGGAGCCTGCCCCCATCCAGCAGGAATATTCTGCCGGAATGGGCTCAAAAAGGAGACAACCTGTGAAGCGGACTTATCAGCCGAACACGAGGAAAAGAAAAAAGACCCATGGCTTCCGGATCAGGATGAGCACCAAGGCGGGACGCCGTTTAATCAAGCGGCGCCGGAACAAGGGCAGAAAGAGGCTGTCGGCCTAGGGGTTGGCCCGGTTTGGTCACGGTTTCGGTGGATAAGAAGCACCGGCTCACCCGGTCGGCCGACTTTCAGCGGGTTTACCGCCAGGGGAAGTCTGTCGCCGGCCGCTATCTGGTTTTATATTATTTTAACCGGAGCCCGGGGGCTGCCGGCGGGCCGCGGCTGGGCCTGTCGGTGTCAAAAAAGGTTGGCGGAGCCGTAATCCGCAACAAGGTAAAGCGGGCGCTAAAGGAAGCATTCCGGCCGGTCCAGGACAAGGTTGCGCCCGATCACGATTATGTAATTATCGCCCGTCCAGGGCTGGCGGAATATATTGAAAAAAGCCAGATGGAAGCAGTCACCGGCGCCATGGCCGAGCTGTTCAGGCGGGCTAATCTACTTCAGGAAGCAGACTAACATTGAAGCGAATACCAATTCTGCTAATCAGCTTTTACCAGAAGCTGATCTCGCCGCTGTTCCCACAAAGATGTAAATACTACCCCAGTTGCTCCAGTTATGCCCTGGAGGCATTCCGTGAATGGGGATTCTGCCGCGGATTTCTGATGTCTTCATGGAGGCTGCTCCGTTGCAACCCGCTGTCGCACGGCGGTTTTGATCCGGTAAGGAAAAAGATAAATTGACGAGCCTGCTTTCCTTCATGATCAATCCGCTGCGCGAGGTGCTCGTGTTCTTTCACAACAACCTTCACCTTTCCTGGGCGCTTTCCATTATTCTCCTGACCGTAATCATCCGGATGATTCTGATTCCGCTGACGGCAAAGCAGTACACCTCCATGCGGGCGATGCAAAAACTGCAGCCCAAAATGAAGGAGCTGCAGAAGAAGTTCAAGGATGACCGCCAGAAACTGAATGAAGAGGTGATGAAGCTCTACAAGGAGCACAAGGTGAATCCCTTTGGCTCCTGCGTGCCGCTGCTGATTCAGCTCCCGATCACCATGGCTCTGTATTACATGATCCGGAGCCAGCATTTAACCGGTGATGTCAGCTTCCTGTGGATCCACAACATTAACAAGGCGGACCATATTCTGGTCGGTATTTATGTCGCCAGCCAGGTGGCCTCAAGCGTGTTCCTGACGACAACCACGGACAAGTCACAGCGCCTGCTGATGCTCCTGATGCCCCTTTTCATCGGGGTGGTCACATTGGGATTTCCGGCCGGGGCGCTGCTATTCTGGGCTACGTCAAACATTCTCATGGTCGGGCAGCAGCTCATCGTCAGGGAGTTTGTCAAGAAGAGAGAAGCGCAGGAAGAGCTGGCGCTGGAAACGGGAGTGCCGGCGGCGCCGATGAAGGCCGCCGCTTCCCCGGCTGAGAAGAGCGGAGGAAAAAATTATGCAGCAAAATCAAAATCCAAAAAGAAAAAGCGCCGCTGAGATGAAGGTAGTTGGTAGCGGCAAAACGGTGATGGAGGCGCAGGCGGACGCTCTGGCCAAGCTCGAGGAGGCGGCGGCGGAGACTTTCCGGAAAGACGAGGTGGAGTTCCTGGTGCTTTCCGAGGGATCCAAAGGATTTCTGGGGATGGGCTCGGCGCTGGCGCAGGTTGAGGCTTCGCTTCCAGGCGAAGAGGAGGAACCGGCTGGTGGCTACGGCCCCGAGAGCACGGGCGGCTTTGAGCCGGATGAAAGCTTTACGGAGGCCGAAGAGGACTTTGAGCCGGCTGGGCCCGAGGCCGAAGCGAGGCTGGAGGAGCTCCTGGGCGCGATCTTGTCAGGGATGGCGCTGGACGCCACCGTGGCTATCTCGGACGGTTACAGCACCCTGGCCGGAAATATCAGCGGCGATGACCTGGGACTGCTGATCGGCAGGCATGGCCAGACTATCGATGCGATCCAGTAC
>JACWAM010000062.1 GCA_014874265.1 Thermoleophilia bacterium
GTCCTATCTCGATGAGCTTTGTTACCGGTTCAACCGGCGAGGCCAGCGAACCGATCTTTTTCGCCGGGTTCTAAACCGCTGCGCTCGTTTTACAGAGCCGGTTACTTATGCTCAATTAACCGTTCCTGAACGAGTTGTATGATCAGTATGTTTAATGTTGGTAGACCCGGATTTACATTATTGAGATCCACCATCTGCCGTCCGCTCTTTTAGGGCGGAGACCAGGCGCCGCGCCTAAGTCCCCGCCCTGCCTCCCCACCTCTGCGGCGCCGCCCTGCCGGACGGTCGCCCGCCCGCGCGCCGCAGTTGTGAGCAAAAATGAATCGTGGTTTTCTTCATTCGAGCCAGAAAGTGGAATTCCTTCACCGGCAATTCCCGGATCAGGAAAAAAATCGGGTTGATCTTTCGGGCTTGTTACGCCGCCTGTCGCCCCGGCGGACTGAATGGATCCTCGATCGATCCTTCAAGCAAAGCTTCGCGCAGTTTCAGGTTGTACAGGACCGAGCTCAATCGCTCGGCCACCCCCCGGGCCAGCTTGAGTCTGGAGCTCATCGGCTGCCCCTCTTTGCCATTTCCGGCCAGAACCGTCAGTACGCCAATTGCCCGTCCCCCGGCTTTCATCGGCACGCATAAATAAGGACCGCCTTCCTCCGCCATCAGATGACGGCAGCGCGCGCCGGCGCTGTCTTCTTCGATAACGTGCGGTTGCTGCTGGCGCAGGGACCAGCAATCTTCCCGGGAAAACTCTCTCGCCTGGGGCGGGTCGCCGCCCCAGATGGCGGCCTCGCGGAAGCTGCCGCCGGCCGCTTCGCTTACGTAAACGCACCCCGAATCACCGGGAAACAGTTCTTCTCCGAACTGGGTGAAAACGGTGAGCGCTTCTCTCACGTCGAGACAGTTTTGCAGAATGTCTTCCATGTTGCCAAAGATAGCGGCCTGCCTGTTTTGCAGGTTAAGCTCGCGGTTGCTTTCCGCCAGTCGCGCCAGCGCCGCCTGGAGCTCTTCGCCGCGCCGCGCCGCCTCAGATTCCAGATCTTTCTTGACCTTGAGCAGTGATTCTTCCCCATTCTTCCTGGATGTGATGTCAAGCCACATCCCGACAATGCTGCCTTTGGTTTCCAAGCCCTTAACCAGCCGGTGAATGTCGAGGAACCACTTGTAAGAGCCGTCCGCAGTCTGCCAACGGTATTCATATTCATGCAGGCTCCTGTCAAATATCTTGTCCATCTCCTCAAAGATCCGGGGAGCATCGTCCGGGTGAACCCGGTCTGCCCAGAATGAGGCATCGACGGTGATCTCATCGGGAGAGTAACCCGCCACAACCTGCACATTGTTACTAACATATGTAATGCCAAAATCATCGCCGGTTTTGCCCGTATAGAAAATGATCGGGAGAGATTCGAGCAGGAGCGACAGCTGCTCGCCCGTGCGCCTGAGCATGACCAGTTGTTCGTCCCTCTCTCCTTTTGTCCGGAGAGCGTTAATACCATAAGAGAGGTCTCCGGCCAACTCGCTTAAGAGCGCAACTTCCTCATCGTCGAAAGCGTCTTTCTGGGAGGCGTAGATATTCAGCGCCCCAACTGTGCGTGGCCCGCTGGTGAGCGGCAACGCCACCATGGAGGCGTAATCGCGAAGCTGGGATTCTTCCCGCCAGGGAGCGAAATCAGGCTCAGAGGGAATGTCCCTGACAACGCAGGGACTGGCGCTCTTTAAGGCCACGCCGATGGGCCCTTCTCCCAAAATGCCGTCACCCCAACTGTGGCTGACCGCATCCAGATAACCTTGCTCATGCCCTGCCGACGCAACCGGCTTGACGGTCCGATCCTCATCCTGGACGGCAAAACCGACCCAGGCAAACCGGTATCCGCCCATTTCAACCGCGGCGCGGCAGATGGCTTCCAGCAGCTCCGGCTCTCCCGAGGCTGTCACCAGCGCCAGGTTTGCCGCTTTGGCGGTCCTGAGCGCCCGGTTGACCGCCCGTAATTTCTCGTCAGCTTTATCTTTCTCATCGAGTTCAGTCTTTAGCCGTTTATTGACAAACTTCAGCTCATCTGTCCGCTCGGCAACCGTTTGCTCCAGGTTCTCATGAGCCTCGATGAGCTCGTTCTCGGCCAGTTTCCGCTCCGTTATGTCCCGGGCGATTCCCAGCACGGAACCGACGGCGCCGCCTTCATCAAGAATTGGCACCAGGGAAATGCTTTGCCACGTCTCCCGCCCTGAAAAGAGGACGAGGTTCTCCATGTGGAGCGGCCGCCCGTCAGAAAAAACCTGGCTTACGTCAAACTCTCCCTGGCCCGTCATCCCTGCCGGCAAGACTTCATCGCCGGGTTTCCCCACGATTCTTGCCACCGGTCTTCCCAGCTCGGCCGCGGCAAAAGTGTTGATATACCGGATCCGACGGTCCGGAGAAATGATAAAGATGAAATCCTGGGCGGCTTCCGCCAGCGTCCGGTAACGCTCTTCGCTTTCGCTGAGCGCATCTTCGACAACCAGCCGCTCGTCTATCTCTACCTCCAGCTCACGCCATCGGCGTACGGCAAAAGCGCTGAGAGCCGCCGCCAGAATGCCGAGCGCGACGACGACCTCGTCATACTGAAACGGGCTCCCCTTCAGTTCCAGCGAAGCTGTTTCAAAAGAACTGTGCAGATCAAGCACAGAGGTTAATACCAGCGCGGTGGCAAAGACGGCAAAAACTATCACCAGGTCGCGCAGCATTCCGGCGCTCTTCTGGCGGGTGCGAATCTGAAACCTTACCCGGTGCCGGACGCCCGTCTCGTCCACCCTTGATTTTCTCTTCCGGACGGCGCCTGCCGCCGCGCGCACCATTGCCGCAGGATAAAGCAGGCACTTCCGGGTCAATCCATGTGAGCCGCTCACTTGTCGCTCCGTTAGAAGCTTAAATAATTACACTTTAAATTTCGGTCATAAGAATCCATCCCCAAAGCTCAAACTTGGAGATTGCAGTACCGCACCACAAAAAAACGGGCGGAGACCGGCTCCGCCCGCAAGGAAACGCTTAAATTCGTTTGATGTAACCGGACAGGGCTAAACTGATGCTTTCTCCTGTCTGGACTCTTCCGGACTGGCTTTTTTCGCTTCGGCTTTCCGGTCGGCCCTGGCCGCGGCCGCCTTCTGCTCATCATCCAGCCAGTCATTTGCCCAGTTGTACTGTGTACCCCATATCTTTTCGGTAATTTTTTCCAGGTTTTTGGCGTACTCATCCAGACCCTTGCTCAAGTCGGTCAGGACCGTTTCGGCGCCATCATGCGTGGCATGGGCGCCATGGTTCTTGACGGAGTTGCGAAGAATATCGGGATGATCAATTATCGGACACGGCCTGAGCAGATTGTGCCCGAAGGGTTGCTTATTCCGGATCGACTGGAAGAAAGGCGACTGGAGCGCGTCCAGCAGCGAGACCTCCTTGATGTTGTCAGTGGCAAAGTGGACAAAAACACATGGCTCCACGTCGCCCCGGTTATTGATGTGCAGATATTTCCTTCCCGCCGCCAGGCAGCCGCCAGTGAGGGTGCCATCATTCCAGAAATCAGCAACCAGGATCGGGAGTTCCTTGCGGATCCGATTGACTCCTTCTCTGAGTTTATTGCGATCTTTTGGCGTTGGCATATATGCCAGATCGGGAGACTTGCCAATGGGAATATAAGAAAAATACCAGCCGTAAGCACAACCCTTGTCGATTAACATCTCAACGAATTCATCGCTGATAATCGTATTCAGATTCTTGCGCGAGGCGGTCGTGCTAAATGCGAAAACCGCCCCCCGTTCCCGGAGGTTGTCCATCGCCCTCATGACTTTGTCAAAGGTGCCCGGGCCGCGGCGCTCGTCAGTCTCTTTCTGAAAGCCCTCGATGCTGATCGCCGGCGCCACATTGCCAAGCTCGACGATTCTGTCCGCCAGCGCTTCGTCAATGAGGGTGCCATTGGTGTAAACCTGGAAGGAAACGTCATTGTGCTTCTCAAACAGGCCCAGCAGCGGCTTGTAGAAGAAAGGCTCACCGCCGGTGATAACGAAGAATCTGATGCCGATCTCTTTGGCCTCGGTGATGACCCGGTCTACAATCGCCGGATCAAGGTCATCTTTCTTCGTATAATTACCGGCGTAGCAGCCGACGCAGCTGATGTTGCAGCGCATGCTGGGGGAGATGACGATCAGGTTCGGCGAGCTGATTCCTGCCTCCTCCATCAGCTTGACCGAGACCTTGGGGTCGCGGAAGAAGAGGCCGACGATGGTTTTAGCGATGTAATTCTTGCGGACGTTCGGATGCGTTGATTTCACCAGCCGGTTGAAATATTCAACGCCCGGGCTTCCCGGGGCCAGGTAATCCTGCATCCAGTCGGCAACCATCTTTTGCTGCTTGCTGTCCGCCAGCCGGCCAAAGGCCTGGGCCAACCGCAGATAGTTCTTGTCAGAGGAGTTTGCCAACACTTTGAGAGATTGACTGAGCACCCTTTCCGCCGCTTCATGTTTGGCGCGGCTAAAGACATCCTTGCTCTTGGAAACGATATTCAGTTCCATTTGCTGCCTCCTTCTGATCAACGGAAAAAGGTTACTTAAATCGCGCCGGTTGGCCTCTCGCCCTGTCTACCCCTTCGCGGCGCTTCCTGAAACATTTTGAATTGACAAGCTTCGCCCGGCTTCAAAGTTAATGCCGGCTCCCGGACGCTCCGCCCGGCCAAGGAAGCACCCTGAAGCTTAATCGTATCAAAAGTTCGAAAAAAGGAAAACTGGAAAAACTCTGTGCTACAATAGCCGCAAGTTTACAACATAATTCGATGCCCTTGTCTCAAATCCTGTCGTTCCAGAACTGCAAAATTCCTCGCCGGAAGCGGCAAAATCGCGCTTTTCCGGGGAATTTTCTGCCTTGGCCACTCAAGTCTGGACGCTTCCGACCGTATTAATAACCGTCATGCCAAGCTCAGAAATCAGAAATGAACATGAAATCAAGATCGGAGACGAGTATTTTCAGATACTCTCCGAAGAATCAGGCCGTGTCCTTTCCCAAGGGGAGCCGTTTGTCATCGTCGATATCAAGAAAGAAAAGCTCGTCGTCAAGGAAGGCGAGCTGTTTCTGTACAGTGATATCGAAGGAAATATATTACGGGAAGACACCTCAGGGCTGGGGCTTTATTACCGTGACACCCGTTTCCTGAAAACATTCAACCTGACCCTGTTTGGCATGCCGCCCGTGCTGCTCTCTTCCACGGCTGACCGGGCATTCATGAGTCAGATCGAGCTGACCAATGCCGATTTCATGTCCGCCGACGGCATCGTCATCCCGCAGGAAACCATTAATATCAGGCGCATCCGCGTTGTCAACGGCAAGCTGTTCGAGCTTATCAGGGTGAAGAATTACAATCATTTTCCGGTTGACATATCCCTGGAGTTTGAGTTCGACTCCGACTTCGCCGACATGTTCGAGGTCCGGGGCACGAAGCGGACAAAATATGGAACGAGGCTCGCTCCCAAAGTAACAGGGGATTCAATCATGTTGGCGTACCACGGCCTCGACGCCGTCCTGCGAAAGACCGTTATCCATCTGGAGACGCCGGCCTCAGAGATTGTGGGCACCACGGCGATATTCCGTTTCCACCTCCAACCGCGTGAGCGCCGCGTGATCAAATTTGACATCGAGCCCGTTCTGCCGGCGACGGCGCTCTCCGAAGCCAAGGATTTCAACAAGGCGATCGGCGACATCCGCAAGAGTTATGAAAACTGGTTCAATAACACCACTCAGATCGAGACGGACAATGAGCTGTTTACCGCCGTTCTCAGAAGCAGCCAGCGGGATATCCGCATGCTCGCGACCGACACGGAGATAGGTTTTTTCTTAAGCGCCGGCGTTCCTTGGTTCGTCACGCCTTTCGGCCGGGACACAATCATAACCTGTTTGCAGATCATGATGCTTGATACGGATCCAGCGATTCAGACTGCCCGCGTTTTTACACAGCTCCAGGGGAAAACAGTTGACTCCTGGCGTGATGAAGAGCCCGGCAAGATATTTCATGAGGTCCGCCGGGGCGAGCTGGCAAATATTCGCGCCATTCCACATACGCCGTACTTCGGCAGCGCCGATTCCACGCCGCTTTACCTGATCATGATCTCGGAAATATTTAAGTGGACCGGCGACATTGAGGCGGTCCGTTCGATGACGGACGCGATCGATCAGGCCCTTTCCTGGATTGACGAATACGGTGATATTGACGGTGACGGCTTTGTTGAATACGAAACCAGGTCCCGTCGCGGGCTCGCGAATCAGGGATGGAAAGACTCCGGCAATTCTGTTGTCCACGCCGACGGCCGTCTGGCGGAGACACCGATTGCGCTCGCCGAGGTGCAGGCATACGTTTACTACGCGAAACGGCGAATGAGCGAGCTGTTTGAGCTGCTGGGCGACCGGGACCGGTCAATCGAACTGGCCGGCCAGGCGGAAACCCTGAAAAAGCGCTTCAATGAAGCGTTCTGGATGCCCGAGGAGGGGTTTTTTGCCATGGCGCTGGACGGCGAGAAAGAGCAGGTCAAAACAGTTACTTCCAACCCGGCGCACGGGCTTTGGGCGCGGATTATCGATGACAAGAAAGCCGCGCAGACGGTTGACCGTCTGATGCAGCCGGATATGTTCTCCGGCTGGGGCATCCGCACGATGAGCAAGTCCTCGATCAACTACAATCCGATGAGCTATCACAACGGCAGTGTCTGGCCGCATGACAACGCCATCATTATCCGGGGCCTGAAAAAGTATGGCTTTGACGAAGCCGCCAACAAGGTCAGCACCGGCCTTTTTGATGCGGCGCTCCATTATGACTATTACCGGCTGCCGGAACTGTTCTGTGGGTTTACCAAGCGATCAATCAGCCGGCCGGTCAACTATCCCGTGGCCTGCAGTCCCCAAGCCTGGGCGGCCGGCTCGGTTTTTATGATCCTTCAGGCGATGCTCGGGATCGAAGCCGACGCCATCAACAATACCGTGTACGTCACCAATCCTTCTCTGCCCCGCTGGCTAAAGGAAGCGGACGTCAATGATATGCGGGTGGGAAAGTCAACCATATCGCTAAAATTTCAGCGAGACGGCGGCGTGACTTCGTTTGTGGTCAGCAAGAAAACAGGCTCCATTCGCACGATCGTCACCGAGTGACGGCGCCGCCGGTCAGGAGCGGATCAGGACGGCCCGCGCCGGAGCACCGTCGCCCCCCCGGATTTTGAGCGGCAGGCATGCCAGTTGATAATCCCCCGGATCCACCTCCGCCAGATTAATGCCCTCGAGAATCACCACGGATGCTCGCAGAAGAGTTTCATGCACGTGATGAACCGGAGGATGAAAGCGTTCGACGGACAGGTAATCAATCCCAACGAGTTTTACTTTTTTATCAACAAGAAAATCAGCCGCTTCCGGCGACAGCGCCACAAATTCCTTGCTGAACCCGCGCTGCTCCCACAGGCTCGAATTTCTCGTCTTAAGCAGAATCCGCTCCGCGCCCGCGATGCCGGCGGCCTCCAGCCCGCCCGGCGTGATCTCGCCCGCAGCCGCGGTCAGTTCCAGCACCCGGGCCGGGCCCACCAGAGCGTCCAGATCCAGCTGATCGACCGTTGCCCGGTCGTCAATGAAATGATGCGGCGCGTCTACGTGCGTCCCCGTATGCGACCCGAGCCGGAGCTGGGAGAGGTTGGCCGCGTCCCCCCTGGAGATCTGGTGGTATGGCTCTATCTCGGCGCCCGCGTCTCCAGGATAGACAACCATGCCGTTAAAAATCGGGACGGAGATGTCAATGATTGCTTTCAAGTTTCAAGTTCAAAGTTGTTCCAGGCGAACCTTTTTCTGCTATTAAGCCTGCTCACGAAACTGTCCTTCTGAGGAACAAGAAGCGACGTAGAATCGCCTGTCTCCTATCCTGCCCAGGTTTCTTTTGCTTCAAACAAAGCGGCACGCTGACGGATTTATGTTGATAATATATCCTGCCGTGACCATTCACAAAGTAGAAGCAGATACTGGACGCTGGATAACAATCCCTTAAAAAGGGACGGGACCAAAATCAAATGAACAATGGAAGCAAATAAAGGTTTTTTAAAGTCCAGCATTCTTAACTATCTGTCCACCTGGGTCCAGTCTGTTTCCCGGGTGACGGTCCAGGCATAGAAAGGCGGATCTTCGATAAACTGCTGATCCATGCTGAAATTGAAATTGCCGATGTCGGTGAGCCCCTTGCCCCAGACAAAGCCGGTAAACGTGCCGTTGCCGTTGCCGTTGGCAGTAACGCTGCCGTCCGGGCAGTAAATGTCTCCTCTGAAATTGCCGATGGCGCTCCCCTCGAGACTGACACTGCCGTTTTTGACGACAACGATCGCCTTGCCCGTGTACCCTGCGAGCGGCCATTGGAACTTCAGATCAACATTGTTGCTCATGGGGTCACCGGAGGGAAATTCAACGTAGACGACGATGTCGCCGCCACGGTTGGGAAGGTCGCCCTGCTGGATCGTCAGTTTGTTCCCCGGATTGCCGTTATAATAGCCGCTGGTTTGTGCCTGGCTCTTGAGGATGTCCAGCTGATTTGTGGTAAGCCCGCCGGCGTAGTTAAAATAGCTTTGCAGGTCCGAAACCGTGAAGGTATTTCCGGACGGTCCCCGGCTGTCGCGGTCATTGACGTCATTACTAGACCAGTAACGGCTGTCGGAGCCGTCCGGGTTGTAGATCTGCGACCCGTGCCCGTTTGACTTGGCGTAAATCGAGCCAGTGGCAAAGACACCTGCTCCGCCGCCGTACATGAGATCGGTCCCGGACAGCGTCAGCTTGTCGCGGCCAAACAGATCGCCGCGGACGAAGATGCTTTGATTTGTCAGAGTGGTCGTGCCGTTCAGCTGGGCGTTACCGTCAACATAAGACGTTAGTGGAAAGCCGCTGGCGGTCAGCTTGACCATCTGCTGCAGCTTGCGATAGCCTTCCGAAGATTGCCCCTCGGCCGTAATCATCAGGTACGCCGGCTGATTGCTGGTCGGATCGAGGCCGCAGCCGGTGCAATGATTGCCGTTCTGGTCCACTTCATCGACATAAACCGTGTAGCTTTGCCCCCCGATTGACATCTGAACCGGATTGGAAGGATTCTGACGCAAATCGGGGTTGGGATCCATGAGATATCCAAAACCGTCCGGGCTCTGGTCCGGCCGCGGCTGCGTCAGCTGCCACTCCGTACCGGCATAATTGAGAATGTCCAGGACATTCGCGAGCCCTCCCTCGGCATAGTAAAAAGCCTTGCCACCCGAATAATCGGCCTGGGTCATCATCGACTCGCGCGTAGCCACGTAGTACATTCCTGTGCCGATTGTCAAAAGAACGGCCGACGCGAGGATCACTGAAACCATAGCAATTCCGTGTTCGCTTTTTTGTATATTCCTGATTTTATTTTTTATGGAAATTCTCATGTTTCTCCGTTTGTTACGCCGGCCGG
Source organism: Thermoleophilia bacterium (assembly GCA_014874265.1). Taxonomy (GTDB): domain Bacteria; phylum Actinomycetota; class Thermoleophilia; order BMS3ABIN01; family BMS3ABIN01; genus JACWAD01. Next base: position 9,456 of record JACWAM010000062.1, read on the forward strand.
TTCCGCAGCCAGGCATCGGCGGTAAAATTCTGTGAAGCGCTCTCGCCTGCCTGCATCGTCAGCTGGATATCGACTCTGGCGATCTTGCTCAAGTCACCGCCACAGGCCTCGATCTCATCAAGCGTGATCACACCGTCGCCATTGGCGTCGCAACGAAAATCATTGCCAAAATAAGAAAACTGCACATTGTCCACGTCATCAACCAGCGTCGACCGGCCGGGAGAAATGGACGAGCTGCGCCAGATCTGACCGGGCGACCCCGTGCTTCCGGGAACAAAACCGTATGTTACTGTCTCCCAGCCATCGCCGAAATTGACGGCAAAGCTCACCTGGTTTGCCCCCGCTGAGGTCACCTGCGAGGCCTGCATCATCTCACGGGTCATCCGGTTTAACCCCAGCCGCGCATTTTCGGTCATATCAGCGACATTTTGTCCCGTCCGCCAGTGCGCCGTCACTCCCCAGAGAAAGCCATACATGCCCGTCATGAATATGGCAAATATAACGATTGTGACAAGCATCTCCACCAGCGTGAAACCGCCCTGGTGATTCTGGCGAAAAGACAAGCCAATGCGCTTCCAGAAATTTAGCGATTTTATCTTTGGGTCAATCATGTTGCATTATTGACATATCAATTGAACCGAGCCATATTTGCTGCTGTCCCTGGGGATTGACCAGCTGGACCGAACCGTCGGCGTCGCTGCGCCTGACTTCGGTCCCGAACTGTCCGGAGATCTTCATCATCGCGTCGATGCTGATGGAGGCGGTAGTGCCGTCCGTAGAAGCCGCCATGGCATTATTGATGTCGGCGGTCGTGGAACTGGCCCATTCCGTGAGCAAGGTGTGCTGGAGACTGTACTGCGTCTGCGCCAGATTGACGGCCGTTTGAATTGGATTCTGTGGACCGATCGAAGTGTAAAGATCATAGCAGTCATCGCCGGTGCAATTGGCGGGCTTATCGGGATTAAATACGCCGATCACGGCCGAGTAAGAAAGTAAATTGTTGATGCCGCCCGGCTGACCGTTGGCCTGGCTGGAAACGCTGGCGCTGAACGTCCGAACAAACACAATGCCCTGCAGCGCCGACGGCGTATTGCTGTCGACAGCCTGAAGCGGCAGGATGTTCACCTGCTGGTAAGAGACTGCCGCACTTCCCTGGGTGCTGCCGTTATCCTGCTGCAGACGGGCGTCAATCTGCTTGGCTCCGGAGACCTGCCCACCGGTTACGGTCACCGTTGGGTTGACAAAATCCCAGGTTTTATAACCAGCAAGAGTGTCGCAGCTGCAGCCATCCACCTGCTGGAGCCGCCACGACTCCGTGGCAACGGCGGCCTGGCCCTCCGCTTCCGCCTCATGCTCCTTACTTCCGACGCTGGCCGCTGCTGTGCTGTCGTAAAAACCGGGCGTCGGCCAGTCATTGGCCGTCACGTCGATCGGTCCGGCCGATTGCTGACCATCCGGCGGTCCACTGATTGCCGCCGCCGCTCCGACAGCCGTGTCCCCGCCAAAGACCTGGCTTTTGCCGCCCGTGCCGCTCGCCTGCGGGCTGGGAGTGCAGCCAAAGCCGGTCGTAGCGTGCGCATCTCCCAGCGAGCCGTCAAGCAGCGCCGTATAGGGCTCCGAGGCGCCGGTAATCACTTTGATGGTTCCACCAAAGATGTCAACATGGCTGTTGGAGGCATGAGAACAGCTTGTGCCGATATCGCCCTGGATTTGAGAGTTGAGATTATAATTCAGACTGTTATTTGTTGGTGAAGAAGTGGTAATTGACACCTTCACCAGTTGACTGGGAGGGTTGTCGTCTCCCGATACGGCCGAATTATAAGTCCCGGGGGGAATAATAATGTTGCCTTGATTGTCAACAAACCTCGTGACGACAGTCGTGGTGACGCCCTGGCTGCCGGCCGGCGCCACCTCCGTATAATAAGCATCGCTGCCGGATTGGGTGTACCAGCCGGTCCATCCCTGAGAATCAACCGTGTGCGATGAATTTAAATTAGGATAATACTTGGACAGAAAGTCAACAGGAGCGGTCGTGCCCACGCTCTGATCGGTGGTGTAAGGAACGTAAAACGGCCGGGATTTCATCTCCTCAAACTGGGCCTCGGCAATGTCCTTGCCGGAAGTGCCCTGCCGCGACTTTGTGGCAGAATGCAGACCGACAGCCATGGTGGCGGCCACGCCGGTGGAAATAATCAGGAATATTGTCATCGCGACCAGAACTTCAACCAGAGTCAAACCGGTTTCATGATCCGCAACATTCCGGTGAGAATATTTGCCTGCTGATAAGCTCATGACCTTTGACCTTGCGCGTTAACTGCCAATCATCCACTGACGGTAACGTTGACCGTCTCACCGTCTACCTGCAGTGTCTTGGTTTTGCCGTATCTGCCGTCCAGAACCAGATGTCCGCTCTCGGAAGCACCCCGGGCATAGAAGTCCAGATAGGCATCGCCACCAAAGGATGGTGGCGATACGGAGTCAAACTGGACGGAACCAGGAAGCGACTCCGGTCCGCGCACGTTTACCCAGCCGTTCGCGGCATAGTACTTAAGTTGATAGGTCCGGCGGGATGGATCGCTAAAATCAATCCGGTAGGTGTTGCCTGATGATACCGCCAGCGTCTGCGCTTCCCTGATTTCCGAGGTGATCTGCCGGGTGGCGACGCCCATATCCTGACCGGCCTGATAATAGAAAAGCGCGCTGGCGGACCATGTGAGCAGAATGGAAAAAATCAAAATCGCAACGAGAATTTCAATCAAGGTAAATCCGCTCTCGGCAGAAGCGCGCCGCCGGCGGCAGGGAGAAAACCAATTCAGACGCAGCCCGTAGCTTTTGCAGCCGGCCGCGGCAGAATATGCCTTTTGGGAAAGATTCTTATACCCGAGGAATCTTTTTTTACCTAGCAAGAACAAGCAACCACAAGATCGAAACAGCCGAGACATCGTTCCAGCCCCTCTAAGTTTATATCGACGCGGTTCCGGTCTTGTTGAGACTATTTTTTGCGGCGCCCCGGCCGATCTGGCATTGCCGCGGAAAAGCCCTCCGTCTGGAGGGCTTTTCGCAGGCTGCTTGTCTGTTTGTCTTAAGGCCGGCGGGTTGTTATCCCTGCTGGTAGTTGTATTTGAGGGCGGTAACGTCATTGGTGCCGCCGGTGTAACTCCACCAGCCAGCCGGCAGATTTGAATTGGTGAGATACTCGCTCCCGTAGGTTACCGATATATTGGTGGAATGCGAATCATCGTCGTCGTCCCCGCCACCGCAGTTATGGTTATGATTACCCGGGTTGTCGTCATCGTCATCCTGTTCGCCCTTGCCAACGGCGTTAAAAGTTGTCGCGCCGTTGACAACCAGCGATCCCCACATGGTATAGTCGCCGGTGGCGTTAAAGGAACTGGTGGCGTCCTGACCGCTTAGATACACCAGCGCCCCCGCGGTCTGGCTGCCCACGGTCACGTCCGTCTGCATCGAGACGACGCCGCCACTGGAGAGAAGCGCCACGCCATCGGTCGGGATCAGGCTCAGACCCGGACCAATGAGATCAAGCTCCTTGATCGTGTTTCCGGAAACCGGGTCCTTCGTCATCACGAGCGTCGGCGTGATTATATAGCTGCCGCAGTTGCTGTAGATCTGAACGGTGAGGCCGCTGACCGCCGCCGTCAGGCGAACCACGTCGTAGCCGCCGTATGTCTGCTGGAATGTATTGGCGTTGATGGAGACGATGCTGCCGCTGCGCGTCCATCCGGACGGCGCGCCACTCGCGGGCATGTTGATCGTAACGACCTCGTTATTGGCAAATCCGCCACCGTTTGCTTGCGACTGGAACTTGCTGAAGTTGACGGACGGGAACTGCACGTATGTAGAAGCCTGCTTCGGCTGCGTCCCCGAGGGAACGTTGCCCTCGGTATACGTGCCTGTATATGTGACCGGATCAGGGGGATTTGTATAGCCCTGGCGGGACTCAAAGGCTACCGTTCCCCGCTGTCCTTCGCGGTCATCCTCATTGCCATTCACCTGTCCTTTAATTAACAAGTTGCCGTTGACGTTGAACTTGCCGGTAAACTTGATATTGCCACCGGCGCTGTCGTCATCTTCACCATAATTGGCTTCAAGTTGGGTGGTGGTGTTGTTATTTGCCTGCGTACCGGCGAGAAAGGCGTAGTCAAAGGCGCCGGTAGTGTATTGAATGGATACCCGCACCGTCTTGGTAAACGGAGTACCATTTTGATTCACCGTGCCCGTGGCTGTCAACAGCACATTCCCGGCGATATTGGGGTCTTGCCGGGCCCAGACCTGGTAGGTGCCGACCACGGTTCCGTTTCCTTCCGTGACCTGCTGCGGCGAGCTATAAATTGCTACGCCGTCACCAGGACCGGTTGGCACTATGTCATTGGGAAAGTAACCCTGGAAGTTGGCGATAGTCGTGGCGATGGCGTTGTCAACCCCGGCCTCGGCCACGTTCACGGCCGTTGTCTGCAGCCGGTCGTGGGAAACTGTCGCATCTGTATTTTTCACCTTGGAAAGGATGAGCACCCCGACGATAAGCATGATCGAGACAACGCCCAGCGCTACTATCAACGCCATCCCGTTTTCACGTTTCCATGTTTGAAATATCTTCTTAACAACCTTCTTCATGAATGTCACCCCTTCTCTTTTTTAATATACCGTAAATATTTTTTAACCCGGGTTAGAATCATAATTGCGCAGATCAATTTCCGCCGATGCCTGGTATGGCTTCCTCTGGGCGGACGGCTCGCTGACAGTTGTCTGAAATGCGACTTTGACCGAGCGGACGCTTCGCGGATCGGCAACGCTCCCGGTTGTCTGATCCGGCAATATCTGGTCACCGTTCGCGTCCCAATAAGTGAAGATTGCCGCTGAAATGCCGGTTGCATCGACGGTTGCGGTCTCGGCGCCCGCGCCAAGATTAATCATTTCCTTGTCGGAGGATGTAATGGTTAACGGAAAGCTCGGCATGGCGCTGGTTACCTTCTTGATCATCGTGGGACTGCTGCCGCCGGGCGGCGTGGTGTAGGTATATGTGATCCATGTCCCGTTTTCCGCCGGAAATGAAGCAGTATCGTTTTGGAAAACAGGCGCATTGGGCGGATTGCTGTTGTCATAACGTTTTGCTCCCGCCATGTTTTTTTCGATGTCATATAAAGCCTGTTTGGCGTTCATCTCCGCCCTCAACTCCGCGCCTATTTTTGTTTGCGTCTTCATGGCGGAAACCAGGACGCTCAGGACCGCAGACATCACAATTGTCATCATCACCATTCCGACAAGCAGCTCAACCAAGCCGATGCCGGATTCATTAAACAGGCTCCTTTTTATTTTCTTAAATGCCGTCATTTCCCAGGCTGGTCGATCATGCCGGTAGGTCCAATCTCACTGGAAATGGACAGGGACCCGGCATTAATGGGACCGCTTCCGTTGGAACTGGATGCAGGCCAGGAAACCGAGACTGAAACCAGTTTTGTCGCCGGGCTGCCGGGCAGGGAATCAACTTTCTTTTGCACGTCACTGGTTATGGTAAAGGTAACGCCCATCGGCCCGACCTCGGTCGCGGTTGCCGGTGTGCCGCCGTTGCCCGAGTCCGGCCCGACCTGATCGCCGTTGTTTGCGGCCCCGAAGTTTGTCGTTACTCCTTGCAGGCCGATCTCGGAAAACTGCGTATTCTTTATCTTGCTCATGTTGGTTTCCGCCACCTCGCGGGCGCTCATGCGCACATTTACATTTTCCGATGCTTTTACTCCCGAGATGAGAATGGCCGCCAAAGGAATGACTGCGGCCACCAGCAGCGTGATGGCGATGAGAACTTCGACGAGGGAAAAACCCGATTCACTCTTGGGGCTGGCGCTGTTGTTATGTGTTACCGGGTGCCTCACCGTTCCTCCTGCCGCCAATGAAACCTGCGCTGCCTGACTTTCGACCGCCCCAGGGCGGACCATATGGCATCCCTTTTATCGGAAAAACGGCAAAAAAATATTAGCGCTTTGGTCTACTTTTGAGAAGTCGAATAATTATGGGCGGTTGATTGATCAGTAGCCATGCCGAGCAACAAAACGGGGCGGATTTGGATCCGCCCCGTTTTCACGAGCTAGTTGCGTATCAACTGATTTATGTGCATGCCGTTTTCGAGGGAATGCTGCTATCGCTAGTTAGATAATACGGTGCACTGGCGCCTGTAACGTTTGACTCCAGGCAGTACGCGGAAGTGCCCGCGCTTACTACTGAATCGTTTGCGGCCGACGAAGGCCGGAAACCATAACTATCATGTAGAGTTGTCTCAGTGGCACCAGTGTAGTTATTATTATCTGAATAAAATGCCTCCATCGCGGTCGCCATATTGCGAAGATCCGACTGAGCCGTGGAGTCATACGCCTTCTGCCGCTGATTCAGGTACACAGGAATGGCGATCGCCGCCAGAATTCCGATGATAATAATCACCACCAGCAGCTCGATCAAAGTAAAACCACCCTCGCCGCCGCTTGTCTGCATTCTCTTGTTCAATTTCTTCAACATAACTGTCACCTCCCTTCACCAAAATTTGCTTAAGTTTCCAAGCCAACAAAAAAGGACCTGCGGCTTGGTGGCAAACCACAGATCCGTTAGTGCATGAATCTCCGGTGGCGGCCCAGCCAACCAATGAGACTACATCTGTCTCATCTGGTCCTGTAGCTTTGCGTCCCACCCTTGCGAGTGGTTTGCCCTTTCACCTTCATCCCTATGCTACCCAACTGCGTGTTTCCTAGACACGTTCCCACCCCGGGATGAGTGATGGTTCGCGCAATTAATCGGCAGTCAGCGGCCGGAACTTGAGAGTATGCTACTCTGGAGGACAGGACTTTTATTTTAAAGCCAATATGGATCTTGCGGACCTGATTATCATAATTTTGCTGCTGCCCGCCTTGGCCAGAGGGCTGCGCGCCGGCCTGATGCAGCTTCTTTTGTCATCGGGCGGTTTTCTGGCAGGCCTCGTTCTTGGCTCGCAGTTAGCCGCGCGGTTGGCGCCGCACGCCTCCAGCCCGCTGGCCAAGCTTGTTATTGTCTTAATCGCGGAGCTCGGACTGGCGTCGCTTCTCGGAGCCGTCGGCGACCGGGCCGGCCTGCGCCTCAACAGAGCGGCCGAGAGGCTCAGCCTCGGCGGCCTGAACCGGGCGCTGGGGGCGGTACTGGCTGCGGGTTTTACCCTGGTCGTCGTCTGGCTGGCGGCCTCGGCACTGTCCGGCGTCCACAGCTACGGTATCGGCGGCGAGGTAAAAAAGTCACTTATAATCCGTAACCTCAACAAGATTCTGCCGACGCCGCCGGACATATTCGCCGAACTGGACAGGATCATCAGCCCCAACGGCTTCCCCAATGTTTTTTTGGGCCTGGAACCGCAACATACCACGATTTCGCCATTTAACAGCGTAAACAATCAGGCGGTGCTAAATGATGAAGCTTCGGTGGTGAAGATTGAGGGCCAGGGCTGCGGCGGCATGGTGTTCGGTTCCGGCTTTGTTGCGGCCAGGGGTTTTGTCGTCACCAACGCGCACGTGGTGGCGGGCATTGGCATTCCGGAGGTAGTGGACAGGCTGGGCACCTACCGGGCGACGCCGGTCTGGTTTGACCCTGATATGGACGTTGCCGTTTTGCGGGTAAGAGGCCTCGGTGATCCGCCGCTGGCGCTTACAGCCGGGACCCTGCCGGACAGCGACGCCGTCGCTGTTTTGGGATTTCCGGGAGGCGGTCCGCTGGTGGCGGCGGGCGGCGTTATCATCGACCATGTGGGCGCTGAGGGACGGAACATCTATAACCAGGGTCTGGTGACCAGAAGCATTTACGAGGCGCAGGCGGATGTTGAGCCGGGAAATTCGGGCGGGCCGTTAATCGCCCCGGACGGCACGGTTGCGGGAGTAGTTTTTGCCAGATCGTTAAGCCAGAACAATGTGGGTTATGCTTTGATGATTAGCGAGGTGAGACCGCTGATCCGGCAGGCGATAAATAACGACACCCCGGTTAGCACCGCCGGCTGCGCCCCAGAGTAAATTTGATCGCTTCGGGTCCACCCGGACCAGGCGCCTAAAAAATCTTCGTGTTCAGGATCGCCTTCATCCTGCCAAGCGCTTTAGCAGACTCCCGGGATACATTCCGCTGGGTCATCCCCATCTCCGCGGCGACTTCTGACTGGGTAAGACCGCGATAAAATAGCAGGAAAACAATCTTTCGCTGAAAAGAGCTGAGCGCGTCCAGCGCCTGCTCCAGAATGATGCGGTCTTCGACCGGCAGGGAGAATGTCTGATAACGCAGAGAATGCACCCGGCTGGCGTCCGGCTCCGACTCGGCGAGCGCGCACGCCGGCGGGTCATTTAACGGATGCAACCCCACTGATGCGTCAACCCGCAGAACCTCCAGGATTCCCTTTTGGGAAACATTTACCTTTTCCGCGATTTCCTTGAGGGTTGGCGTGCGTTTCAGGGTTCGCGTTAATTCGACGGAAGCCTCCTCGATCTGACCCGACAGCTTTCTCAGCCAGCGCGGTTGCCGCATGAGAACGCTGTCGCGCAGGTAATGACGCACTTCACCATCTACAATTGCCGTCGCATAACTGGAAAATTCGATGCCGCGGCTTATGTCAAAACGCTGCACGGCCTTGATCAGCCCCAGATTGGCAACCTGAAGCAGATCTTCATAGGGATCGGGAAAATAGGAGAACCGCTTAAGGACAGTATGCAGCAATCCCTGGTTGCGCTCAACGATCAGGCTTAACAGGCGCAGGTCTTTGCTTTTCTGATATTCGCCGATTAATTGCTTGTTATGCCGATCGATTTTCCCGGCGCCGGGGAACCGGACTAGGTCCGCTTCCGTCCCCGTTAAGTCGTTTGATTCTTTTTTTTGCGGCAGGCCCATCGAGCTCTTTCCTGGTTATTAATGGACGATATTCATCAAATTAAAGATCGGCAGGTAGAGGGAAATGACAATCACCCCCACGAGAGCGCCGACGCCCATCATCATGATCGGCTCCAGAATCGAAGTGAGCGCCTTGATGGAGGCGTTAACCTCATCCTCATAAAAGTCGGCAATCTTGCTCAGCATGGTGTCAATCGCGCCGGTTTCTTCACCAACCGCGATCATCTGTGTGACCATCGGCGGAAAAACCTCGCTGCGGGAAAGCGGTTCCGACATCGGTTTGCCTTCCTTGATCTCTTTCTTGACATCGACCATGACGGCGGCGACAACCACGTTGCCGGCCGTATCGCCGGTAATCTCGATCGCCTGCAGAATAGGCACGCCGCTGCTCACCAGAGTGCCCAGCGTCCGGGAAAACCTGGCCATTGCCAGCTTGCGGACTATCTCACCGATCCCCATCGGCATACGCAGCTTAAGCCGGTCCCAAATGGCCGTGCCCGCAGGTGATCGCTTGTAGCGCACAAGCCCGTAAATGCCGCCAATTATCACCGCGCCCGTAATAACCCCATAGGCACTGGTTAAATTATTGCTAATAGCCACCATAATGCGGGTCAGCAACGGCAACTGTCCACCCAATTGCTTGTACATCCCGGCAAAAACCGGAATGATAAAGATGAGCATTCCGGCCATAATCAACACCGCGAAACACGCAATCAGGATAGGATAAACCATGGCCGATTTGATTGATCGTTTCAAGCTGTCCTCAGACTCCAGCTGCGACGATACGCGCAACAGCGTCTGGTCAAGAATTCCACCGGCCTCTCCCGCCCGGACCATGCTGATGTAAAGGCGTCTGAAAATATTGGCGTGTTTTTCCATAGCGTCAGAGAGCGAAGCACCCGCCTCGACTTTGGTCCGGATATCGCCAACCACGGCCTTCATTTGTTTATTGGCCGTCTGTCCTTCAAGGATGTGCAGCGCCCGGAGTAGCGGCAGGCCGGAGTTGATCATGGTGGCGAACTGTCGCGAAAAGACGGTGATATCTTTTGCCTTGATCCGGTGCATATCCGCAAAGGCCTCGCCCAGGAAGATACCAGATTTTTTCTTCTCGCTCAACTCGACCACAGTCAGGCCCTGGCCTAGCAGGCTGGCAGCCGCCGCTGAGCGCGAATCTGCTTCCACCTCGCCCTTGGCGGGAGCACCGCGAAAGTCCCTTACTTTGTATACAAATGTTGACATCTTTCCTATCCTTATTCTTGCTTGCTCCGCTTAAGCGGCTCTTCCCACGAGCAGGCGCTCCAGGTCTTCCGGATTGCTCGAACGCTTCAGCGCCAGCTCCTTCGTAATTTTGCCCCGCTTGACAAGATCAGCCAGGGCGGTGTCCATCGTCTGCATACCGAAGCGGCTCCCGGTCTGAAGGACGGAATAGATCTGATGGGTCTTGGCCTCGCGAATCAGGTTTCTCACCGCCGGCGTCGGCACCAGCACCTCACAGGCCGGCACCCGGCTTAAACCATCGACGGTGGGCAGCAACTGCTGGGTACAGACTCCCATCAGGGTTGCCGCCAACTGCACTCGGATCTGGCTTTGCTGGTGGGGCGGAAACACGTCGATGATACGGTCGATCGTCTGCGGAGCATCCTGGGTATGCAGGGTGGCGAACACCAGGTGCCCTGTCTCGGCAGCGGTCAGCGCCGTTTGCATCGTTTCCGTGTCGCGCATCTCGCCGATGAGTATCACGTCCGGATCCTGGCGTAAAACTGATTTAAGCGCCCGGTTAAACGACTGGGTATCGGTGCCGACCTCCCGTTGATTGACGATTGATTTCTGATGACGATGTAGAAACTCAATCGGATCCTCAATCGTCATGATGTGTTCTTCACGCGTCTGGTTGATCTCGTCTATTAAAGCAGCCAGGGTTGTGGATTTCCCGCATCCGGTGGGTCCGGTAACCAGGACAAAACCGCGCGGTTTGGCCACCATCTGGTGCAAGATCGGCGGCAGCAGCAGATCCTCAACGTTTATAATGTTTGCCGGAATCAGCCGGAAGGCGGCTCCGAGGCTGTTCCGCTGGAAATAAGCATTGACACGGAAACGGGCCCGGCCGGGAACTGAATAGGAAAAGTCGATCTCCCAATCGCTTTCAATCTTTTGCCGCTGCTCCTGAGACAGAATGCTGTAGATGAGGTCCCGGGTGTCATTGCTGGTCAGCCGTGGGTAATCCAGGCGCATCAGCTTGCCGGCGACCCTGATTACCGGCGGCGATCCCACCGTTATGTGAAGGTCAGAAGCTTTTCTTTCCAGCACTTCGACAAGAACATCAACCAGATCCATGTGACGTCTCCCCTCTGGCTCGCTTAAATGATGACCCGCGCTATCTCTTCTACCGAGGTCAGACCCTGGAGAACTTTCTGGATTCCGTCTTCTCTCAGGGATATCATGCCCTCGGCCTGGGCAACTCTGGAAATCTCATCGGCACTTTTTCTCTCGACGGTTAGCCGCTCGACCGCCTCGCTCACGAGCATGACCTCATACATGCCCACCCGGCCCTTGTAGCCTGTCTTGTTGCACCGGGGACAACCCTTGGCCCGGTAGAGGGTAATATTCTGGCCCAGGGCCTCCAAGGGAAACCCGTTCTGGCGCAGCGCTTCATCCGACGGCTGAAACGGCTCCTTGCAGTTAGAGCACAGCTTGCGCGCCAGCCTCTGGGCAAGGACGCACTCGATCGCCGAAGCCGTCAGAAAAGGCTCGATCCCCATCTCCGTCAGCCGCGTGAGCGCTCCGGGGGCATCGTTCGTGTGCAGCGTGCTCAGTACCAGATGTCCGGTGAGGGCGGATTCAATGGCGATCTGGGCGGTCTCCTTGTCGCGAACCTCTCCTACCATCACGATGTCCGGGTCGGCGCGGAGGATAGCACGGAGGCCGGAGGCAAAAGTCAGGCCCGCCTTGGCGTTGATCTGCGTCTGGTTAATGCCTGAGAGGCGGTATTCAACCGGGTCCTCAACGGTGATGATGTTCTTTTCCTTTGAATTGAGGACGTTCAGGGTCGCATACAGGGTAGTAGACTTGCCGCTGCCCGTCGGGCCGGTGACCAGGATGGCGCCGTATGGTTTGTGAAAAGCGCTTTCATAGCGAGTCAGCGATTTTTCCGAGAAGCCGAGATCGGTGAGGTTCAGCATGACGCTCCCCTTGTCCAGGAGGCGCATGACGATCTTCTCGCCATACACTGTCGGCATGGAGGCGACGCGCACGTCGATGGGTCTGCCGCCGACCGTCAGCCCGATACGCCCGTCCTGCGGTATCCGGCGCTCGGCGATATCGAGATCGGCCATGACCTTGATGCGGGAAAGCACGCCGCCCTGCATCCGCTTGGGAATCGACATTACTTCATGCAGTACGCCGTCGATCCTGAACCGGACTACCAACTCCTTTTCCTGGGGCTCAAAATGAAGGTCGCTGGCGCCGTCATCGACCCCCTGGCTGATGACACCGTTGACAAGCTTGACGATCGGCGCCTCCGACGCCATTTCGCGTATATCAACCGATGCGGCCGCTTCGGGACCAACGAAATTATCACCTTCCAACTCCTCATCAAGGGAGTCGCCCATCCGGTGTATCCTGGAGATCATGCTGAAAACGTCTTCAGCCGACGAGATTGCCGGCTTGATATCGTAGCCGGTCATCATCCGGAGATCGTCAATCGCGAAAACGTTGGTGGGATCGACCATCGCCACCAGCAGCGTGTTCTCGTCCAGGAATTTAATCGGGATGGCGCCGTAGCGGCGGGCAAGCTTTTCGGGAATCATGTTGGCGGCCAGCGAATCAACGTTGAACTCCGGCAGCCCGATGTGCTCCACTCCGAGGCGCTCAGCGAGGGCACGGTTTAGCTCATCCTGTGTCAGAATCCCGTCTTCGACGAGAATCTCGCCCAGGCGCTTGGGAATTTCTTTCTGTTTCTCCAGGACAGTGTTGAGCTGCTCGCGAGTAATAAGGCCCTTGCCAACAAGAATCTCGCCGATGGGCTGGAGCTTGCGCTGATGACCATTGTGGGACGAAATTTCGCTAGGGTTCAAGTGCCTTCCTCATGACGTCCAGGGGTGCCTCCCTGGCGGTCCAGAGCTTAAATGAAGCCGCTCCTTGGTGAAGAAGCATTCCGGTTCCGCCCATCAAGGTTGCCCCTTTTTCTTTCGCTGCGGTCAGGAGAGGTGTCTGCTTCGTCGAGTAGACCAAATCGCAAACAACATGACTCGCTGTTAACTTATCGACCCCCGCCCAAGCCTGCTTTAGGTTGCTCTTCATCCCTAAAGACGTAGCATTGACCACCAGCCGGCTTTGCGCAAACGGTTTGCCAAGATCGTCTTCCCAGGCCCGCACGGTAACCTCGGCTGCCGGAAATTCGCTCACAAGCAGCGTTTTAAGCTGATTGGCCCGGTCCGGGGTACGGTTGATGATAGTGATCCGGGGGCACCCGTTTTCCGCCAGCGCAACGGCCACCGCCCGCGCTGCCCCGCCGGCGCCCAGAATTAGCGCCGGGGTCTCGGAAAAATCCACTTCAGCTACTTCCGCCAGGGCGCGGATGAACCCGATCCCGTCCGTATTATGACCGGTGAGTGTTCCATCGTCGTTGACAATTGTATTTACCGCGCCGGCCCTCGCCGCAGAAACATCTAGTGAGTCAAGCAGATTCGCCACGGCAATCTTGTGGGGGATGGTCACGTTTGTCCCCCGAAACTGCATTGCCCCGAGGCCGGCGACCGCCTCCGGCAGCCGCTCCGGCTCGACCGGCAGGGGGACGTAGCAGATATTCAGACCCAGCGACGCCAAAGCGGCATTTTGCATACCGGGCGATAGCGAATGCGCAACCGGATCGCCCAGAATTCCGACAAGCCTTGTTTTACCATCGATTTTCAACCTTGGCCTCCTTAGCTTCCTCTATTAGTAGCGACATAATGCCAACAGCCTTTAGAGTCTATCCCAGCAAGTGATACGTAGCGAGATCGAACGGAAATGAAAATACGTGGGCAGACAGGTTCTTCGCTCGCGATTTCGCTGTTGAACATCGTGTCATCTTTGTGACACTCGAAAATAAGCTGCGGAACCAGCGCTGGCTGGCATCACCGGAGTTAAGAATCTATCTTAAAGGGCTGTTCGTAATGAGGCCGAGCGAAAAGACTACGGGCAAGAACGCAGTCAATAGCCTTTGCAGCCGGCCGCCTCAGAACGTGCCTTTTTGAGGAAGATCCTAAGAAGTAAAGACGAAAACGAGGAGTATGGTAGTGATGAAGAAAGCGGTGGCGACGGCCACGGTAGCACGCGTGAGATTTTTCTGGATGACGCTGGTGCCGCTGAAAGTGTCGCTCATGCCGCCGCCAAAGATCCCCGAGACGCCGCCGGCGCCCGAGTGCAGCAGGATTAAAATTACCAGCACTATAGACAGTACTGAGTGTATGCCAAGGATTACGTAAACCAATTTATCAATCCAGAATCTTAAGATAAGTAATATTCAAGCTGCAAGCAGCTCCCAAACAGATGATAGCTGCCTGAAAGCGGCGGCGCAAGCAACAGCACCTGCAGTAATGTCATGCTCGCTTTCTTGCGGCGGCGGGACGGCCCGAACGTTTCCTTTGGTCACACTCGCGCGGCGCGATGGATATTCCCCGCAACCTTCTTTGCGCTCACGGCCTCGCTCATGAAACATCCGGATCATCCTGGCGGCGCCGTCGCCGAAGATTCGCCAATGAATGTACGGGCACAGCGCGGTATGAAGGGCTTAAGGGCCGCAGATGACCGAGCGCCCCGTCATCTCCGCCGGCACCGGCATTTTTAGCAATGACAGTACGGTCGGAGCCAAATCAGAGAGGGCGCATCCGGAGGCGACCTCGACCGGCCAGGTGACAATCAGCGCCACGGGGCCGTTGGTATGGGCAGTGTCCGGTCCGCCGGCAGAATCAATCATTCTTTCAGCGTTGCCGTGATCGGCTGTGATCAGGCAGGCGCCGCCCAGGCTGGACACCTTCTGATACACCTTGCCGGCGCACTCGTCGACGACCTCGACCGCCTGGATCGCCGCGTCGAGCTTGCCGGTGTGCCCAACCATATCGCAGTTGGCAAAATTGACGACGATGAAATCGAACCGCCGCTCGTCGAGCAGCGCCAGCAGCCTGGCCGTTACCTCCCGCGCGCTCATGGCCGGCTTCAGGTCGTACGTGGGAACATCCACCGGAGAGGGAATCAGCTCCCGCTCCTCCCCCGGGTATTTCATTTCCACGCCGCCGTTAAAGAAAAAAGTGACGTGGGCGTATTTTTCCGTTTCGGCGATATGGAGCTGGCGTTTCCCTGCCGCGGCGAGCACTTCGGCAAGGACGTTTTTTAATTGCTCCGGTGGAAAAGCGATCGCATGTGAATACGTCGCATCGTACTCCGTCATGCTGACAAAGTAAGGGTGAGGCGGCTGCGGCCCGCGATCGAAATCGTGAAAATCATTAAATATAATGGACTTTGTCAACTCACGGGCCCGATCGGGGCGGAAGTTGAAGAAAATGATGCTGTCGCCGTCCCTGATCCCGGGCCGGGCAGATCCGGCTATCACCGTGGGGATAATAAACTCATCGGTAACCCCGGCTGCGTAGGATTCTTCCACCAGCTCAACCGGGTCCGGGCTCCGGGGTCCCTCACCCCGAACAATGGCTTGGTACGCAAGCTGGACGCGGTCCCAGCGCCGGTCACGGTCCATGGCATAGTAGCGCCCGGAAATGCTGGCGATAACGCCAAGACCCTGCTGCTCGATGAAAGCGGCGATGTCATGCACGTAGCCGGCGCCGCTGGTGGGTGGAACATCGCGCCCATCCAGAATGAGATGAAGAAATACCCGGCGCTGGCCGTACTTTCCCGCCAGCCTGATGAGCGCTTTCAGATGCTCGATATCGCTGTGAACACCACCGTCCGAGAGCAGCCCCAGTAAATGCAGGCTGCCGGAATCGCGGGAGTGAACGCATGCATTGATCAATTCGGGATTACGGTAAAATGAACCGTCGCTGATGGCCCGGTTAATGCGGGTCAGATCCTGGCTGACAACCCGGC
Organism: Thermoleophilia bacterium; assembly: GCA_014874265.1. Classification (GTDB taxonomy): domain Bacteria; phylum Actinomycetota; class Thermoleophilia; order BMS3ABIN01; family BMS3ABIN01; genus JACWAD01. The sequence continues at coordinate 25,428 of JACWAM010000062.1, forward strand.
CGGCGCCAAGGTTGAGATGGCCGACCTCAGAGTTTCCCATCTGCCCGGCAGGCAGCCCCACCGCCTCTCCGGATGCCATCAGCACCGTGTGCGGCTGGGTGGCAAACAGGGAATCCAGATTGGGAGTCCGGGCCAGGTAAATGGCGTTCCCGGGTCCGGGGGGAGCGATCCCCCAGCCATCCAGCACCATCAGGCATACCAAAAAGGGGTCGGGGCCCGCCACCTTTAAACCTGCTTATATTTGACGATTTGAGAAAAATCCGCCGGTGCCAGGCAGGCGCCGCCGACAAGGGCGCCGTCGATGTCATCCTCGGCCATCAGCGCGCTGATATTATCAGGCTTGACGCTCCCGCCATAAAGAATCCGCACGCAGCCGGCCGCCTCGGCGCCGAACATTCCGGCCAGGGCTTCCCGGAGAGACCCGATCGTCTCTTCAGCGATTCCCGGCGTGGCGGTCTTGCCGGTGCCGATTGCCCAGATTGGCTCATAAGCAATCACGATATCCGTCAGCCTGCCCGCATCGACGGCCGCCAGCCCGCCGGCCAGTTGACTTTTAAGCTTTTCCATCGTCTTGCCCGCTTCCCGCTCCGCGTCGGTCTCGCCGACGCAGAGGATAGGGCGAATCGAAGCCGTCAGGGCCCGATCCACCTTCAGAGACAGATCGGCGTCGTTCTCACAGAAATATTGCCGCCTCTCGGAATGGCCCAGAATAACATCCGTGACGCCGATCTCAGCCAGCATGGGAAGTGAGACTTCACCGGTGTAAGCCCCCTCAGGCTTAAAATGAGCATTCTGGGCGCCGACTCGGATCTTGCTTTCCGCCGCCGCGCCCCGTACCTGCTCCAGACAGGTAAATGGGGGGCAAATTACGATCTCGACGCCGGTGGCGTCCGCGACCAGACCGGTAAACTCCGCCATGTAGGCGGCAGCTTCGGTGTTGGTTTTGTACATTTTCCAGTTGCCGGCGATAATCGGCGTCCGGTCGCTCATCTCTCCTCCAAACTATTGATTTCCATAGCGGCGCCCGGAGGCGCGGCTCCGGCGGCATTCATTATTTAAAAGGGTCCTGTAAAAAGCAACCTTTACAGTGTGTTAAAATAAATGATCATTGACCGGAGGAGCGCCTCATGTCTGAAGTAGTAATTTACACGAAACCCGGATGCCCCTACTGCGCCGCCGCCAAGGAAGACATGACAAGCAAGGGCATCCCATTCACCGAGTTTGACGTAACGTCTGATCCCGCCATTAAGGAAGAAGCGATTGCCAAGGCAGGAGTCGCCTTTGTTCCCGTCATCATCAGCGGCGACAAGGTAACCGTCGGATACGGCGGCAGCTGAGGCGTCTGATTCCGGCCGGGCGCCGGAAAAGCAACAACCACACCTGCATGAAAGCTTCCGTTTTTTCCCGATATCGGCTTTCCCGCTTGGCGCCAGCGGCGGGTTTGCTGCTGCTCGCGTCTGTCTTGCTGGCGATTGCCGCCGGCTGCTCCACGGGGTCCAGCACCGGCTCAGGACCGACCGCGCAGAAGGTGCCAAATTTCTCCACCAAGACCATTGCCGGCACTACTATCAATTTCTCAGACATGTGGGGGAAGCCAATTGTGCTTAATTTCGGCGCATCCTGGTGCGGGCCCTGCAATGAAGAAGCGCCGGTGTTAGCAAAAATGTACCAGCAATACAAAGACAGGGTAAACTTTTTGGGAATGGCGGTCAAGGACACGGCGTCAAATCAAAAGGCTTTTGCCCAGGAACACGGCCTCACTTACACAATCGGCCTCGATCCTGACGAAAGCACATTTGAAAGATTCCGGGAGTTGGCGAACGTGCCTGAGGACGGAATTCCCACAACTCTTTTCATCGACAAGAATGGATACGTCGTCGCCTACTACGTGGGGCCGATCTCCGAGGACACCTTTAATCAGAAGATCGTTTTGATACTGCAGTAGATTTGATACGGCAGAAATTCAGATGTACAGCCGGCTGATCCGGGGAAGGTTTCGAAGCATCTGGCGGTAGTCAAATCCGTAGCCGACAAAGAATTCGTCGGGAACCTGGAATCCCTGATACTTCACCTTCAAGTCAACCAAACGCCGGTAGGGGCGGTCGAGCAAGGTGGCGATCTCCAGCGAGGCCGGCTCCCGCAGGCGCAGGTTTTGCGTAATGTAGTTGAGCGTGAGGCCGGTGTCGATGACATCTTCCACGATCAGCACATCCTTCCCGGCGATATCCTGATCCAGGTCCTTCAGGAAGCGCACTGTATGCAGGTCCTCCCCGCTGGCGCGGTCCTGCCGGTAACTGGAGATGGCGATAAAATCCATCGAGACCGGCGCCGATATCTCCCGGGCCAGATCGGCAAGAAAGAAAACTGCTCCCTTGAGGATGGAAATAAGGAGGATCTCGCGGTCCCGGTAATCGTCCGAGACCTGGCGGCCGATTTCCCTGACCCTGCCGGCGATCGTTCGCTCGTCCAGATACGTATCCCCGATAAGATCATAGATATCGGTTTTTTCTGTCAAATAACCTGCCCTTGCGACGACATCCGATTTGTACTCGATTCGCCCGCGTGTGGACGTTCGAGCGGCCAGCATCACGGCCAGTTAACGGCTGCGCTCTTCTCCGGCCGCAAGGTCAAATTTCTGCGCCAGCTTCAGAAAGTCCTTCTTGTAAAACAGCTTGATGTTAATCTCAGGAAACCGCTCCCTGACTTTCCGGATTTTCATGTTCTTCTTGGTCACATGCGCCTGTTTCATCGTGGTCAGCTCCACGAACAGGTCCTGGTCCGGAAGATAGAAATCAGGCGTAAAAGCTTCCACCACGTTTCCCTTTGCATCACGCTCGAGCACAAAAGTGCGCGGCTCATACATCCAGGGAATCCGGTAATAATCGAGAACGCGCGCGCATTCCTCCTCGCTGCGGTTGGCAAACTGTGGCGGCGAGTCACCTTGATAGGAAGTGAAGTTAAAACCGGTTTTCGTCATCTGATAAAACTATATCAGACGATGAAATGCCTGCTCAAGCATAAAACCGGATATTAGATGCTCGATATCGGACATGGATCGGTGTTTGACCGCCGCCGCGGCGCTGTGTTAACTTCGGTTCTCCATGAGACTTTCGATCCCACCCCTCCCCCAGTCCAGCACGGTCAATGCCGCCGGCCGGCTCGAAGTAGCAGGCTGCGACGTGGTCGAGCTGGCCCGCGAGTTCGGAACGCCGCTCTTTATTTACGATGAACAGCAGATTCGTGAACGCTGCCGGGAATACCAAAGCGCGTTCGGGATGGCCCCCGGGACGAAAATTGTCTATGCCAGCAAGGCTTTTTCCTGCCTGGCGTTGATCCAGCTGCTGGCGGAGGAGGGGATGTCGCTGGACGTCGCCTCCGGCGGCGAGCTGTTTACGGCGCTGTCGGCCTGGTTTCCGCCCGAGAATATCTTTCTGCATGGAAATGCCAATACCCGCGATGAGTTGCACCGGGCGGTGCGCAACGAGGTGGGTTACGTTGTCCTCGATTCCCTCGCCGAGCTGGAGGTGCTCGATCAGGTAGCCGGTGAGGCCGGACGCCGGCAGCCGGTGCTGCTCCGGGTGACCCCGGGCGTAGAAGCTCACACCCATGAATTTATCCAGACAGGGAAGCAGGATTCAAAGTTCGGCTTCTGCCTTGCGGGCGGCGTGGCGTTGGACGGGGTGAGCCGGGCCTTGGAAGCGCCAAACCTGAAGCTGGAGGGTCTGCACTGCCACATCGGCTCCCAGATTCTTGCTTTGGAACCATACAGAAAAACAATCGCGATCATGGCGGATTTTATGGCCGCCTGCCGGGACAAGCTGGGTTTTGAAGCCGGAGCGCTCGACCTGGGCGGCGGGCTCGGGGCGGCATACCTGGAAGCGGAACAGCCGCCGCGGGTTGATGAGCTGGCCGAGGCAATCGTGACGGCAACCAGGTCCGAGATGAACCGGGCCGGCCTGGCCGTTCCCCGGCTTGCGGTTGAACCGGGCAGGTCAATCGTTGCCAACGCCGGCATTACCGCTTACGAGATCCAGGCCATCAAAACCATCCCCGGGATCAGGACTTACGCGGCGGTGGACGGCGGCATGTCAGACAATCTCCGTCCGGCTCTATACGGCGCCGAATATACGGCTGTCATCGCCGGCCGCCCGCTGGAGGAGCCAACCGCAAGCGTAACCGTTGCCGGCAAACACTGCGAGTCGGGCGACATCCTGGTGAAGGATGCGCGGCTCCCGGACCCTGCTCGGGGCGACATCCTGGTGACGCCGGCTACCGGCGCCTACGGCTATTCCATGGCCAGTAACTATAACGGGCAGCCGCGGCCGGCGGTGCTGTTCGTTAAAGACGGCGACGCAAGGGTAGTTATAATCAGAGAGACTTACGAAGACCTAATCCGCCTGCATCAGAGAATTCAATAACGATGGCATGGAAGAGTTACAACCCGGAGCAGGCCGCCGCCCGTTTTGACTGCGCGAAAGACTTTACGGTGGGAATCGAGGAGGAATTCCAGATTCTCGACCCGGAGAGCCTGGCGCTTGCGGGCCGGTTTGAAGAGCTTCAGGAGATCGCTCGCCGCCGCATTGGAGAATCCGTGCGTGGCGAGCTGATCGCCTCCGAGGTCGAGATCTGCACCGGCATCTGCGGATCGATGGACGAGGCCGGGCGTGACCTGCGGGCCAAGCGGCGCGCCGTGTTCGAATCGGCTGGCGAGCTTGGCATGCTGCTGGGGGCTACCGGCACACATCCCTTCGCCGACTGGAAAGAGCAGCGGATCATCGACACGCCCCATTACCGCGTCATCGATCGCCAGCTCCGCTACTGCGCCTGGCGGAATGTCACTTTCGGCATGCACGTTCACATCGGGGTTCGCGGCCGCGAGCGAATGATCGCTGTATTTAACGCCATGCGCAGCCACCTCCCCGCTCTGCTGGCGCTGTCGGCAAACTCGCCCTTCGCGGAGGACCGGTACACTTACCTCCATTCCACCCGAACGCAGCTGTTTACCAGATGGTTCCCGCGTTGCGGCATCCCCTGCCTGATTGATAACTGGGATGGATATACCGAACTGGTTGACACCCTGTTTACTACCGGCAGCATTTCTGAACCAACACAAATATGGTGGAGCGTTCGGCCGCATCCGGTGATGGGCACACTGGAGACTCGTATTTGCGATTGCCAGAGCAGTGTCGAGGACTCGCTGGCGATCGCCTCGCTTATCCTGGCCGTTGTGGCCCGGCTCGCCGCCGATTACGATGAAGGCGGGCTGCAGCCGGCGGCAAACGCAAATGAGATCGAGGAAAACCTGTGGCGCGCCATCCGGCACGGACTGGACGGAAACCTCATCGACTTTGAAGCCAAAAAAGAGGTGCCGGCCAGGGAGGCGGTCAGGCGCCTGATTGAGTATAGCGCTCTTCAACAGCGCCAGCTTGGCCTGGCCAAATATATCAATCGCGTGAACTTCATTCTGGAAAATGGAAATGGAGCCCAAAGACAGATCCGGGCTTACAACGAGACGGGTGACTTACTGGCAGCCTTCAGGGGTGAGATTGCCCGCAGCCACCTGGAAGTGAAGCGGGCCGTTGATTCTCCCTGCGGTGAATATAGTGGACCCCAAAAACGAGACAGTAGGTTAAGATGGAACCTGCCGTTTCAAGAAAGGGGTTTCATGAGCCGCAGAAAGTTCAACAAGGAGTTCAA
>JACWAM010000011.1 GCA_014874265.1 Thermoleophilia bacterium
AGGGTGCGCAGCTGGCTTTCATCCAGCTCCGGCAGCAGCACATCAGGGTTGGGAGCGCCGGCGTACTCGCCGTTTTTACCCGCGCTTTTGCCCGCGCTTTTGTCTTCGTGCCCGTTTTGGCTGTCTGACCCGCCCGCTCCCGGGGGTGGTTCGCGGCCTGCATCTGGCATATACCTGCTCCCGTCTCGTTTAGAGTTATCCAATTAACTCTCGGGACCATAACCGCTGAAAACAACCGGCAGTCTGGCATGGTCCGCGTTCCCGCCTGATTATGCCCATAAACTTACGAAAGACGATCATATAGCCAGCCGGCTCAGTCCGGCAGATTCCCGGAAAAATCAAATTTTCACTTGGCCCGGAAGTCTTAACCGGGGCCGCCTCTTATCCTTTCTGGCGCTGACGTTTTGAATTGGTACTGGCGGGTAGCTCGGTCAAGCCATTTCTTCAACCATATATCTACGACACCATAAGGGGATTCGAACGTTCTACCGAAAATGATAAAGCCTACAATGAGTTTATTGGAGATACATTTGAACCTTGAAGAATTATGCAGAACGAATTAATCGAAGAGATGGCTTTTAAAGCTGGAGTTGAAGTCCGCACGCGAGGCAACAAGAGACTGATAAAGTCTGCGGATATACCGGCATTGCTGGATGCTGCTGACGAGGCTGAAGTTGTTCTCATTAGGATTGAGGGTTTCACCATCGAGGGAAGTGCAACTCGACCTGATATGAACGCGATAGCCGATTTCTCCACGGTAAAGACTTCACTGGAATCTATTAGAGCATCCAAGATATTTTTTAAAGAGGTCAATCGTCCCGAATTATGGTTTGAAATCGTTCTCAAGCGATTGCCTACAAAATTAAATCGCGAGGACATTGATCCTAATCATTTGTGGGTATTTGGAGGGCCGGTTGATAGTTCTACGGCGGGCCTCCGCCTTTTCGGTGATTCTTTAATTCCAGCCGAGATTACGGACCTTCTTGGCTGTAAGCCAACTATGGCACATTGCAAGGGTGATGTGCTTCCCGACAGACGGTATCATCGGATAGCGAAGACCGGCAGCTGGATTCTTGATGACGATCTGCCCGGACCCACGGAAATAGGTGAGAAGATTGTTTATTTACTTTCGAAAGTGACTGATGATTTAAGTGTCTGGGCCAATCTTTCTGAAAAATTTACTGTCGATATTTTTTGCGGTCTTTTCTTAGATGAAGATAATCGTGGCTTCGAATTATCCGTGGACATTTTGAAGATGTTGAGCGAAAGAAAGATTACACTAGATTTTGATATCTACGGTTCTGGGAACGAAGAAGATTAATTGGAAACAGCAGTTTCGAGCTTTACTGCTTTATTCGGCTCCTCCAGAATGAACTAGATTGTAATCGGCTAGAGGGTAAGAGAGATATGCTGACAAAATATATCTACGAAGCCATGCGAAGGGCAAAATACGAAATTCTGTCTGATGATGGTACGAGCCCCGCAACCTGATCTCCGCCGGTCCGGAGATGATTGTTGAGGAAGTATCTGATCTTATGGCGCAGAACCAGATGAGGAGGCCGCCGGCGCTTGAGGGAGGCAACATCTCGCCATCGTCGCGCTCGGCGACCTGGCAATTGCGAGGAGCAGCTCGCAGGCCATGCGCTGCACGAAGTTTCCCGCCCCTAGCAACCGTGTGATTAAATGCAGCCGGATTTGGATAAACCGGTATCCAATATCCGAAGTTCAAAATCCGTTTACAGGACGCTCTTGCGGGCGCCCTCGCTCTTTCCAATTTTGACAGCTGCGATGATGGCTCAATCGTCTTTATCGTCATATTCCTGATATGGAAGCCGCCGCGTCATCCCTGGTGCCGCCGTAATTCGGGTGGCCGCCACCATCCCTCGCATCTCCGGACTTTGTGACACGGTAGTTTTTCGCCCAAACAGGGTATGCAAGTGTCGTTAACAACAAAGTGAAATTTTCTATTATGGTTACCTTCAATTTCCTGTGAGTAATCAACTCGAATTTCCTGAGACAGGGGCTGACCCGCTTGCCAGAGCCTCTCTCACTGAGCTGAGTTATCCGAGCATCGCTGACCTTCGCCGCAGTCCCGAAAAACTGGCGATCCTGTTTGAATCGGCGCATCTTCTCTTAAGCAGCCGCCAGCCCGAGCAAATCGTGCAGACGATCTGCGAGCGGGTGATGGTCTTTCTCGACTGCCAGGTTTTCTTCAATTACCTTATCCTCGAAGGTGCCGGTCGCATGCGCCTGAATGCCTGGTATGGCGTCGCGGACGCCACCGCGAGAGAGATAGAGTTTCTTGATTTCGGCGGGGCCGTCTGCGGCTGCGCGGCCTGCGACTCGGAAAGGAATATCGCTGAGGGCATCCCCAATACCCTGGATGAGCGGACCGGGCTGGTCAAGTCTTTTGGGATAAAAGCGTACGCTTGCCATCCGCTCATGTTTCAAGGACGGACGATCGGGACCCTTTCCTTTGGCACCGCCAGCCGGTCCGCTTTTAGAGATGACGAAATCGAGTTGATGCAGGCGGTTTCCAACCTGGCCGCTTCAGCAATGGCAAGAAAGCAGGCAGAAGAGGAGCTGAAAAGAAAGGACGAACAAATCCGGCAAGCATATACCGAAGTCATCGCCGCGGTCACGGGCGGGAAGCTGGTGCTCATGACCGGCCAGGAAATCCGGTTGGCGCTGGGCCAGCCGGTGACCGGCGAGCTGGTCATCTCCTCAGCGAATGAGCTTGCCGGAGCGCGGTCGATAATTTCGCAGGCGGTCAGCAGCGGCGGGTGGGCCGGCGAAGAAGGGCTGCCGCGGCTGATCACTTGCTTCTCGGAGGGAATCACAAATGCGCTCAAACATTCCGGCTCGGGAATGTGCCGCCTGTGCCGCACGGAAACCGCTTTGCAATTCTGTGTTCGTGATAGCGGCCCGGGAATCAATTTCAATAATCTGCCCAGCGCGACGCTGACCCCCGGATTTTCCACGGTTGGCACCCTGGGCATGGGATTTACGATCATGCTAAACCAGAGCGACCGCGTCCTGCTTGCCACCGGGCCCGGCGAGACCTATCTGGTAATGGAGATGAATCTGCAAGGCTCGCCGCCGGCGCAGCGGCGCGTTAACTTGCGCGGTGTCCGCCGGCCTGAACTTTTTCATCCCGCAGGAATCTGATTGACATGAGGATGGCAATCAGGGCGATCAGCGCAGCGCTGGTCACACACCACTGGCAAATGGCATGGATCTGAAAAAGCTCAAGATACGTCAGGTAGATGCTATACGCCAGGCCGGCGAAGGAGGATATCACGCCGAGGAGGGCCCCCCAGCCTCCCCGGACCAGCAGCGAAGTCAGGATCAGCACATATCCGATAACGCCGATCAGGGCCACCGGAATCCTCAAAAAAACCGCATAGCTGGACGATTGGACCGTCTCGCAGCCGCCGGTCAGGCAAATGGGGTGGAGGGAATAGTAATGGACATATGTGAGATAACCGGAAATTGCCAGCCCGGCAAATGACAGCAAGCCAATGGCAAACTTGATTCTTCCCTCATTAAGCAAGATCAGAGCAAATTGTCTATCGCTTTTTGGAGCGTTCCATAATCGATCGTCTCCGCGGGAATGTTTGTCAGCGGGCCATTGGTCTTGCCGATCTGGAAAGAAGGCACGCCGTCAAACCCGGTCAGCTTGAACGCATTCTGGGCGCTGCTTATTTCTTGCGAGACGGAGCTGGAACCTGCCTCGGCGAAAGCCTGCTGGACACTCAGACCCGGTATTTGACTGCCCAGCTTTCTCAGGAAGTCATCAGTAACGTAACGCTTATCCTCATTTTGCTGGTTGTGGTAGAAGAGTTCAGTGAAGTCCCACAGCTTGTTTTGCATGCCAGCGGCGAGGCCGAATTCGGCGCCATGCTGGCTGTCGCCCGGCGACGACTGCCTGCCGACAAAGGTCTGGTACTGAAGGATAATACGCAGCTTGCCGGTCCGCACATAGTTGGTAATTATCTGGGGCAGCACAGTTGTGGAGAATTTTTGGCATATAGGGCATTTCAGGTCGGCAAACTCGACCATGGTGACCGGCGCATTTTGCTGTCCCAGCGCCGTGTTTTGCTGGGGAATGCCCCGCAGGAGGTCTTCGACGTCGGCGGCGCCGGTAATTTTCACGGGGGTGGCCGGCGTGCTGCTCCCCCGGGACTCGACAACAATGACGGCAATAACCGCTAGCACCACAATGACGCCAACAATTATCAGAATCAAGGCGCGGTTTTTCATTTCGCAGTCACCCGGTTTTATTTAGTCAAGCTTCTGGCCTGGGGTTTTTCATACGATTGGAGTATACCTGTCTGCGGCGCCGGCGGGAAGGAAATGTTTGCATTTTTTCAGGGAGCCGGCAGGGTGAAGAAGAATGTTGCTCCCCGGCCCGGTTTGGATTCAACCCAGATCCGGCCATTGTGCTTCTCGACAATCCGCTGGCAGATGGCAAGTCCGATCCCGGTGCCCGGATACTCCAGCGAATTATGCCCGCGCTGAAACATCATGAAGATGCGCTGACCGAAGCGGGGTTCAAGGCCGATGCCGTTATCCGCCACTGAAAATTGCCACCAGCCGCTCTTGGGGGCGGCCTCGATATGGATATTCGGGGGCAGGTCGCCGCGGAATTTGATCGCATTGCCAATCAGGTTCTGAAGCAGCAGCGACATCAGCGAGGCGTCGCCTTTCACCGCCGGCAGGGCGCCATGGCTTATATTGGCGCCACTCTCGCGAACGGCAGCGGTCATGCTTTTGAGAGTTTGGGAAATTACTCGTTTCATATCAACATCTTTCATATCAATATCAACAGTGCCTACCCGGGAATAATCCAGCAGGCCGTCAATGATCGACTGCATCCGGCCGGCGCCGTCCACGGCCAGTTCGATCAACTCGCGGGCGCTGACATCCAGATCACCGCTGAACCGGCGTTCCAGCATTTGCAGAAATCCGGTCATGGTGCGGAGCGGCTCCTGCAAATCATGGGACGCCATTTCCGCGAACTGCTGCAGGTCGTCGTTGGACTGCTTTAACTTCGCCGCCGTTTCTTTCAGCGCCGCATTCTGGCGCTTGATGTCTTCTTCCGCCCGCTTGCGGGAAGTGATATCTTCGAGCGAAACAATGGCCCGCGGCTCGCCGTTTAGTTCCAGCCTCGATGTGGAGAGGAGGAATGTTAGCTTTTCAGCCTTGCCGTTGATAACGAGGGTTCGGTTCGCTTCAATTTGGTGATGGCTATTACCGGTTTCAATCGTGTCCAGCACGGTCAGCCTGACGGGGCAATCGGCGCAGGCCGGACCGAAGCCGCAGCCCTCGGGATCATCGTTCTTGTGGATGCAACCGAGAACTTCGCCGGCCCGGAGACCGGCAAGCTCGGTTACGGGGACTCCTGTAAACAGTTCCGTGGCCCGGTTCGCCTTGTGGACGCGGCGGTCTTCATCCATCGTTAGAATGACAACGGGAATATTGTTATAGATGGCGGCGAGCTCTTGCTGGCATTCCTTCAATGCCAGCTCCGTCCATCCCTGCCTGTGGTTAATTGGGTCTGTCATGGCCGTTTCCCGTTGACTTTAATGCCGCCGATTATCGGAGCCCTCCAGCTTAAGGAAATTCAGGTTATAAATGATAAATGGGCGATACTGGACTCGAACCAGTGACCTCTGCCATGTGAGGGCAGCACTCTAACCAGCTGAGCTAATCGCCCGCAAACGGGGATCCTTCGAATCGCCCGCATTGTGGAGTAGATCCATTCCATTTTATGAACCAGTTCCCCATATGGCAAGAATGCCCCCGGGGCCAGCATCCGCCACCAGTTTTATGTTATCATTTCTTGTTCAGAATAAACTCTCGAGGCGACGACATGAAAAAGAATATCCATCCGGAGTACATGGAGACAAAAGTCCACTGTTCCTGCGGGGACGAGTTCACCACGCGCTCGACCGTGCCGGAGATTCACGTCGAGATCTGCTCGAAGTGCCACCCATTTTACACCGGCAAGCGCAAGCTCGTCGATTCCGGTGGCCGCGTGGAGCGCTTTAAGCGCAAATATGCCAAGAGGCAAACCTCCAAGTAGCCGGTCCAGCCGGTGTCCGCTTCCCTTAACGTCACCCTGCTCACCCACACCCCCGACCCGGAGCGCGTCGTCGCCGCGGCGGGACGCCTGTGCTATTCCTCCTCCACGGCGGCCGATCTGAAAGAAAGCCTCTCCGGCGAGGAGGTCGAGCGGCTGATCAGGATTCTCGTCACGTCGGGCCACTTAAGCACGTTTGAGCATGCTTCCTTTTCTTTCGGCATCGACGGCATCTCCCGCGCCTGCTCGCATCAGCTGGTGCGCCACCGGCTCGCCTCCTATAGCCAGCAGTCGCAGCGCTACGTGCGCTTTTCGGGTGAGGGGGGATTCGTGGTGCCGCCCAAAATCGCGGAAGATGAGGCGGCGCTGTCCATATTCATGGAAGCGATGGCGAGCGCCGGGGAGGCATACGAGCGCCTGGTTGAGCTGGGCGAGCAGCGGGGCCTGGGCCGGGAGACGGTTCAGGAAGATGCCCGTTTTGTGCTGCCCAACGCGGCGGAAACCCGCATCGTGGTGACGATGAACGCTCGCGAGCTGAGGCATTTTTTCCAGGTTCGCTGCTGCCGGCGGGCCCAGTGGGAGATTAATGCGCTTGCCTGGTGGATGCGCCATCTGGCGATCGAGGCGGCGCCCCGGCTGTTTTACAAGTCCGGGCCAGATTGCCTCTACC
>JACWAM010000063.1 GCA_014874265.1 Thermoleophilia bacterium
AAACCCCGGCTGGCCCATTATTTACCTCCCGAAGCGTGCATGGTAAAGTTAACGGGCGGATACTACCATATTATGGTTACTATATCAACCTGATTATGAGCTATTTTTAGAGGCGCCCTTAAGAGCGTTTTTGGCGCTTAAAATCAATCCGGGTTTATGGGGGTGATGCGGTAGGCGTCAAACACGGTGTCAATGCTTTTGATATTGCCGAGCACAGTGTCAAGCAATTTGGAGTCCCCGACCTCGACCACAAATCGGTCTTTGACCAGATGGTCGTTTGTGGTGTTACAATGGGCGGAGACAATGTTGACGCCCGATTCGCTTAAGGTCCGGGAGATATCTTCCAGCAGGTGGCTGCGGTCCATCGCTTCCACCTGAAATTCGGCGCGGAAAGCGCTCTCGGCCGTCCCTTTCCAGGCCACGTTGATAAACCTCTCTTTGCTCTGCCGCTCCAGCGCCCCCGCGTTCGGGCAGTCCTTGCGGTGGATACTGACGCCTTTTCCCAGCGAAATGTAACCGACTATCTTGTCGCCAGGCAGCGGCTTGCAACACTTGGCCAGCCGGACGCCGACATCGCTAACTCCGTCGACATTAATGCCAAACTGTTTCGGCTCGCCGGTGCGGGCGCGCTCCCGGGCAGGGATCGCCGTCGGCTTGGTGACCACGGACGGGATCTCGCCGGCGATGTCCAACTCCTTGGTGATTCTGGTGATCACCTGTTGCGGTGAAGTCTTGCCGGTACCCAGGCTGACGTACAGGTCTTCCGCCTTGAGGAATCCCATTGACCGCGTCATTTCCGTAAAGGCGGGAGAGGCGACGATTTTCTGGCTGGCCAGTCCCTTGCGGCGGAGCGCTTCCTGGAGCAGCTCGCGGCCGATGTGCTCCGAGTCCTGCCGCCGTTCTTTCTTAAACCACTGACGGATCTTGTTCCTTGCCCGCGATGTTTTCACGAAGTTGAGCCAGTCGCGCGATGGCCCCTGGCTTGACTTGGATGTCAGCACCTCGACGAAATCGCCGCTCTGCAAAGTATGCTGCAGCTGCACGATCCGCCCGTTTACTTTGGCGCCGACACAGTGATGGCCGACGTCGGTGTGAACCGCGTAAGCAAAATCAATCGGCGTGGAACCGGATGCCAGGCTGATGACTTCCCCTTTAGGAGTGAAGACGAACACTTCCTCTTCGAACAGATCAATCCGGAGCGTCTTCATGAACTCCTTGGGATCTTCGGTCTCACTCTGCCACTCCATCATTTGCCGGAGCCATGACAGCTTGTCCGATGACCGGCTTTTGCTCTTGGCGGATTTCCCTTTTTCCTTGTAGAGCCAGTGGGCGGCGATGCCGTATTCGGCTGTCTGGTGCATCTTGTGGGTGCGGATCTGAATCTCCAGCGGCTTGCCCTGCGGCCCGATCACCGTGGTGTGCAGCGACCGGTACATATTGAATTTGGGCATGGCGATGTAATCCTTGAACCGTCCCGGCATTGGCTTCCAGATGGAATGGATGATGCCCAGCGTTCCGTAACAGTCCTTGACTGAGTCAACCAGCACCCGCATCGCGGTGAGGTCATAGATCTCGTTGAATTCCTTGCCACGCCTGACCATCTTATTGTAAATGCTGTAAAAGTGCTTGGCGCGGCCTTCGATCTGTGCCTTGATGCCCAGCTTTTCCAGTTCCACCTGCAGGTAATCGGCTGCCTGATCGACGTAATCTTCGCGGTCGGCGCGTCGCTGCGCCACCATCTGTTGCAGCTCGGAATATTTGCGCGGGTGAAGAGTGGCGAATGCCAGATCCTCCAGTTCCCACTTGATGCTGTAGATGCCCAGACGGTGCGCCAGCGGGGCGTAAATCTCCAGGGTTTCTTTTGATTTCTGGATCTGCTTTTGCCGGTCGAGATAACAGATCGTGCGCATGTTATGCAGACGGTCGGCCAGCTTAATCAGGATGACGCGGATGTCTTTCGCCATCGCGATCACCATCTTGCGCAGGTTCTCTGCCTGCTCCTCTTCCTCACCTTTGAGCGAAACTTTCTGCAACTTGGTGAGGCCGTCGACCAGCTCGGCCACCTCGTTGCCGAATTTCTTGCGGATGGTGTCGATCGTCGCGGGCGTATCCTCGACCACATCGTGCAACAGCGCCGCCGCGATCGTGACGCTGTCGAGCTTCAGTTCGGCGCAGATGCGCGCCGTCCCCAAGGGGTGATGGATGTATTCTTCACCGCTCTTGCGAAGCAGGCCCTTGTGCTGATTGCGCGAGTAGGCAAAGGCGCTTGTGATCGGCTCGCGGTCGAAATTAGGGTTGTAGGTGGCGATCGCCTGGAAAAGGTCTTCCAGCCCGGCTTCTTCAGCTGTCAGGATATTATCACTTTTGGCGACTTGCTCAAGTATTTTAAACACTCCTCATAAAAAGCCTGATTCTCCCGGAACGTGGCAGAGCCGGCCAGATCGGACCTGTCCGCCGCCCGCAGGCTCATCATCGGCTTCCCTTCGTTATCCTCAACCGAAACGAGAGCCAGCTCCTGAAGAACTGCCAGGCACCGGGCCACCGTCGTCGGCTGCCGCAGATACTTTCCCCCGGCCAGGAGATGCATCATCGTGATTTCATCGAGTGGGTATGTTTTTCCCGCATCCAGGCGCTTATATAACTTGATCAGCGGCACCCGCAGGCTACACTCATGCTCAAGCACCCTTCTGGTAAATTGTACCTCATCGTCGCAGGGTAATAAATGAACGTAAGCATCGGGAGCCAGGGAGGCGATCCGGCCAAGAACCGCGTTACTGAAAGGGGGATCCACAAAGACAAGATGATCGAAGCCACTGGCAAGCGCGGCAGACGCAGATGCGGTGGCAAAGTCGGTGAGTCCCAGGGTGGAAGCGCCGGAGCCGGATGGCGGGGCCGGACTGTTTTTTGATAGTTTTTCCGACAGCGACTGGGAGCTGCAACGCGAGCCCGCCAACAGCAGGCGATCCGCCCCCAGGTTTTCCAGCGGCAATCCGGCAAGGAGTTGCCGGCGGCGCGGCAGATCGGCGACCAGCAGCAGCACGTTTTCACCGGTTGAGATCAGCTGGGCGATCTGGCTCCGGATGTCCCCAAAGCCGCGCCGGTCGATGACGCGGTCTTCGAAGAGAGTGGCGGCCGGCCGGCCGTCTCGCCAGCCCGGGAGCAGCGGCGCACCCTGCTGGAAAAGCGGCCAGAATTCCTCGCTTCTGATGCGCTCTGGACAATCGCGATCGCACCGGCCGGAGCAGGTTTCGGCGGTGCGCGGAGGTTTGTCCGGCCGGGGAAAGATCTCGCGCAGATTTAGTTGCGGCGCCACGGAGCCAGCCCACTCGTTACGCTCGAGGCGAAAGGCGACATCCCAATGAGGAGAATCAGATATTTTATCAACAAGAAATGACTGCCCGAAACCGATGGCGCTTGATCGGGCGCCGCCGGCTTCAACCAGGCACTGCAGGTGGCGGCCATCCTTTGTTGACCGGGCCGATACGATCTGCGAGCCGGGGGCCATCAGACTGACGGCAGGGTTTCCGAGACCAAACGGCTCCAGTTGAGCCAACTCCTCGGTCAGATTCAGGGTCAGCTCCCGGCCGCAGACCAGGGCGTCCACATAGCAGCTGGGCGCCAGGTCAGCCGGGGACAGCGCGGCGCCGGCAAGTTCGGCAAAGCGGCGCCGGAATTCCGGGATCTGCTCCAGGCTGATCGTCAGGCCGCAGGCGGCCCGGTGGCCGCCAAAAGCGACCAGCAGCTGGCTCAGCTCCAACAGTGATCCGTGAAGGTCAAAAGCGGGGATGGAGCGTCCCGAACCCTTTCCGTAACCGCCGTTTTCCGAGATCATGATCACGGGCCGGTGGTGCATCTCCACCATCCGGGAGGCGACGATGCCGATAACGCCCTCATGCCAGCCAGGCGCGCTGAGCACGTAACCGCGCCGGTTCCTGAGCTCGTCGCTTAAGGCGCCGAGCTGTTCGACCGCCTCGGCTACCATCCTGTTTTCCAGCTTCTGCCGCTCGTGGTTAAGCGAGTCCAGGTGAACCGCTAGCCTCGCTGCTTCCTGCCCATCCTCGGTCAGGAGCAGCTCGAGCGCGGGGGCAGGATCATCCAGCCTCCCGGCGGCATTAATCCTCGGCGCGAGGCGAAAGGCCACCAGTCCCGCGCTCACGCGGGCTTGCTCCACCAGACCCACCCGCATCAGCTCCTGCAACCCGGGCCGGCGCGTCCGCGCCATCTGAACCAGCCCGCGCCGCACCAGGCTGCGGTTCTCATCCAGCAGCGGGACGACGTCGGCGATGGTGCCGAGCGCCACCAGATCGAGCTGGCGGGCAAGCATTGGGTGCAGATCGTTGTTATCACCGCTGTCTGAAACCAGCGCCTGCGCCACCTTGAACGCCAGGCCAACCCCGGCCAGTTCCTTGAATGGATAATCACAAAGAAGCGGCGAGATAATCAGGCCCGGCGGCAGCTCACCCTGAGCCGGCCGGTGGTGATCGATAACAATGGGCTCCAGGCCGAGATCCCGGGCGCGCGCAAGCGCTTCCCGGGCGCTGATGCCGCAATCGACGGTAACAAGCAGACCGGCGCCGCCGGCGGCAATCTCCTCCACCGCGGTGGTGGCGACGCCATATCCATCCTTAAAGCGATTGGGAAGCCGCCAGCTGACGTTGCCGCCAAGTTCCCGCAGAACCGAAACCAGGAGCGCCGTTGACGTGATGCCGTCGACGTCATAGTCGCCGTAAACACAGATCTGTTCCCCGGTTGCCGCCGCCGCCAGCAGCCGGTCGCGGACGCGCTCCATCGCGGGAAAAAGGAACGGGCTGTAAAATTCAGCGCCTGGCGACAGGAATCGCCGCGCCGCCGCCGACGTGTGATAGCCGCGGCGCGTCAGCACCGACGCTGTAATGCCGCTGATGCCCAGGGCTTCGGAAAGTTTACGGGCGGCGCCGTAGTCAAGCGGGGAGGTATGCCATCCGGAGGATTGCATGGCCGAATCCTAGCAGCAGCAACGGACAGCATCAAATCGGCCACCGGACGCCGGATACCGGGTTCTAATAAAAAAGATCGTTATAACCTGTGCAGGAAGCGCTCGGGCATCGTCATCCCGGGGGCGCGGAGAGACCGGGATCTGCCAGATGGCAGATCCCTCGCGGAGTTTATACTCCGGCGCAGCGAAGTGCCCGGGATGACAATCCTGCCTGGCCTGATTGAACTGAATGATCATAAAAGCAAATTGAATACGGATGTGAATAGGGGGGATATCAGTATTTATGAAGTGGGGGGATTTTCTGTCATAATTATTCTGAAGGTCCTGTTTGCCGTGACGGGCTTGAATCTAATCGGCGAGTAGTGGCCTCCAGATCCTGAGGAGGTGAACCGATATGGCGTTGCGTGAGCAAGTTGTAGAGTCTCTCGAGAAGATCAGGCGGGCGCTGCAGGCGGATGGCGGCGACCTGGAACTCGTTGATGTAACCGATAGCGGGACGGTCAAGATCAGGCTGACCGGAGCCTGCGGCGGCTGTCCGATGTCCCAGATGACGTTGAAGATGGGCATCGAGCAGCGGCTGAAGGAAGAGATTCCCGAAGTTGAGATGGTGGAAGCGGTTTAGTCCCGCCAGACAGATCCAGTTACCAATTAGCGGCCGTTGACCCGGCCGCTTTTCTTTACTGTTCATACAAGTCCCGGGAAGCAACCGAAAAACTGTCATTCCAGGAGACCGGAGTGACCCGGGAATCTGCTTGGACTTGATCCCTCGCGGAGTCACTCAAGCGCAGCGAAATGCCGGGGTGACAATCCTGGTTCGTAGCTTGAATGAATTAGATGGTCAGTTTCCTTTTTATACCTGTTTTCTTTTTTTTTGTTCTGATATTATTGCTTCCAATAAAATTGACCTGTTGTTTTAAGAATTAATTATTTTCGAGGTGAATCAAATTCAGGTCAATAAATCAATTAACCGCTGGGGAGGTTGGAGATGAAGCTGGGACGGTTTTTACTCGCTGGAGTCTGCTCACTTTTTCTGCTGCTTTTTGTAGGGGTAATGGTTGCCCAGGCCGGGACCTCGCCGGGCGCGACGAGCGCGAAATCATCCTGGCAAAGTTTATCAAAACAATCAAACAAGACCTTTCCTCTGATTACAAAGCTAACGCAAAGTCAAGCCAACGCCATCCCGATGAATGTTGCTTTCGGGACCCTCTGCCCTCATATTCACCCTTTGGCGGTCATCTTGATGACGGAACATCTGACTTTTACCGGGTGCACCTGAATGCTGGTCAGTCGTTCGCCGTCGCCATGGAAGGCGATCCCGGGACTGACTTCGATCTCTATTTTTATGCACCCGATGGCACCCTCGCTGACGGCTCCAACGGTTACACGTATCCGGAGCAGTTTGGTGGCACGGCGACAGTCACTGGAGACTTCATCCTCGAAGTCAATTCATTCTTTGGTTCCGGCAATTACGCGGTTGCCTACGGCATCTTCAACTGGAGCCCGGTCGGCCATCTTGACGCTGTCAGCTTTGTCAGCCCTCAAACGGTGCTCGCCTGGGGCTGGGCAGCGGATCCGGATTACGACGGGCCCATTGACGTGCAGTATTTTGTCGACGGCAGCAATCTCGGTCAGTACACGGCCCAGTTCGCGCGCCCGGACGTGGGGCCGCGCGGCTTTGCCCAGACGCTGACTAGCTCCAACTTTACGCCGGGGACGCACAATGTCTGCGCCTACGCCATCAACGGCCCAAACAGCGACGGCCTTAACTCATTCATCGGCTGCAAGGCAGTCTATATCCCTTCCAGCCCGATCGGGAGCCTGGACGGTATCATGTACGGTCCGGGACCGGGCAAGCTGTCGATGTGGGGGTGGACGCTTGATCCGGACACCGCCTTACCTATCCAGGTCCATTTATATGATAACGGCTCGCCCGCGGCGGCCCTGACCGCAAACCAGAACCGGCCGGACATCGGCTATTTCTTCCCCTACTACGGTGCCTCGCACGGGTATGAAGGAAGCATTCCCATTACCACATCGCACAACGTGATCTGCGCCTACGGGATAAACGCGACCGGAACGCCGGGAAGCAACGCCCTGCTCGGCTGCCGGGTGGTGGATGTAGCCGTCAGCCCGATCGGGTCGCTGGACTTAGCTTACCGCGACGGTACGAACCTGATCACATCAGGCTGGGCTATCGATCCAGACACGGCAAGCTCCATTCAGGTGCATATTTACGTGGACGGAGTTTTTCAGGGAGCCGTAACGGCCGGCAATCCGCGTGGCGATATTGGTGCCGCGTTCCCCGCTTACGGGGCCAATCATGGTTTCACTACGACCAGTCCGGTAACGGCCGCCAGGCACACCGTTTGCGCTTACGGCATCAATGATTCCGGAACACCAGGCAACAATGTTTTGCTGGGCTGCCGTTTGATGCAATAAAACGTGGCCGATGCCGGGAAACCAGGGGCAGCGGGTCAGAATGACCCGCTGCCCCTGGTTTTAACGCAAGTTTTACCGGGCTCCGGTTACGCCCCCGCTTTTTCCTCCTGGACCGCCCGCTCCTGCTCGATGACCTTCTGCGAGAGGTGCGCCGGCAGTTCCTCATAGCGAAGGAACTCCATAGTGTAGTCGCCGCGGCCGCCGGTCATCGATCTCAGGTCGGGGGCGTAAGTAAGCATCTCGGCCAGAGGCGCTTCCACATTGACCTGGTTCATCTTTCCTTTTGGCTCCATCCCCAACACTTTTCCCCGGCGTGAATTCATGTCGCCGATGACGTCGCCGACATTCTCTTCCGGCACCGTTACCTGGACGCTCATGATCGGCTCCAGCAGCACCGGTTCGGCTTTCTCGATCGCCTTTTTCAGGCCCATCGACGCCGCGATCTTGAACGCCATCTCGGAAGAGTCCACCGGATGGTGCGAGCCGTCGTAAACGGTAACTTTCATATCCACGATCGGGTGGCCCGAGAGCTCGCCCTCCTTCATCGCTTCCACCACGCCTTTCTCGACAGCGGGGATAAAGCCCCGGGGGATGACTCCACCCACGACGGCGTCGACGAACTCGAAGCCCTCGCCACGCGGTTTGGGCTCGATTCTCAGCCAGGCGTCGCCGTACTGGCCCCGGCCGCCAGTCTGCTTCTTGTACTTGCCCTGCGCCTCCGCCTGCCTGCGGATTGTTTCCAGGTATGGAACCCGCGGCGGCTTTAAGTTGACTTCAACACCGAAACGCTGCTTGACGCGGTCCATTACCACTTCGACGTGCACCTGGCTCAAACCTGAGACGACCAGCTCATTTGTCTGCGAGTCCCGCTGAACCACCAGGGTCGGGTCTTCTTCCTGCAGCCGCCTGAGAGCCGTGGAGATCTTTTCCTCGTCCCCCTTGCTCCTGGGCTCGACCGCGAATGACATAACGGGGTTGGGGAACTTGAACGGGGGGAATGTCACGTGCCGGCTGTCGGCGCAAAGGGAGTCGCCGGTCTTCGTCTCTTTCAGCTTGGCAAGAGCCCCGATATCGCCGGGGTCGAGAACGTCAATGGGGCTGTTGTCCTTGCCCTGGAGCCTCAGCAACTGCCCGATCCTCTCCTTTGTCTTGCTGACCGGGTTAAAGACATTGCTGTCGCTCTTCAGCTCGCCGGAAAAAACCCTGAGCACATTGATGCGGCCGCTAAAGGGATCGGCCAGCGTCTTGAAAACAAAGGCGGCTACTGGCTCTCGGGCGTCGCAGTGGATCTCGACCTCCTCCCCGCCGGCGTCTAGCGCCTTGACCGCCGGCCGGCGGGCCGGCGACGGCATCCCGTCTACAACTAGGTCAAGGATGTGGTCAATGC
>JACWAM010000064.1 GCA_014874265.1 Thermoleophilia bacterium
GTAACGCTCGTCCAGATCGAAAAACCCCGGCTGGCCCATTATTTACCTCCCGAAGCGTGCATGGTAAAGTTAACGGGCGAATACTATCATATTATGGTTACTATATCAACCTGATTATGAGCTATTTTTAGAGGCGCCCTATATGTAAAGAGAGCCTCGAATGCGCTCGTTTTTTATATATGCCTGATTCCCCGGATGTCAAGAAATCTTCACAACATAATGTATTTCATGCCGAATTAATGGATTCTGCTTCCAGCCGCGCCAGCCGTTTTGTCAACTGCTCAAATGTGGCGTTGTCCCGTTTCAGCCGCTGCCCGTCGATTTCTTTCACCGGGCAGATGCCGAGAACGCTGCTGGTTAGATAGGCGCCGGCCTTCGTCAGGTCGAGGTCATCCGGCTTCAATGCTTGATATTCCACCCGAATGTCCAGCCCGGCGGCAATATCAATAATTTTCTCTCTGACAATTCCGGGAAGGATGCCGGCCGATTCCGGCGCCGTGATCAGGAGCCTTCCCACCTGGAAAAAAACATTGCTGATCGAGCCTTCCAGCATGCGGCCATGGCCGGTTGTCAGGATCGCCTCCTCAGCGCCAGCCATCCGTGCCTCCTGCCGCGCCAGGATCGTCGTCAGCAAACTTGAGGACTTGACAGAAGCATAGCGGCCGCGGCCGGCCGGCACGGTCCGGCAAGAGATCCCTTTCCGGTAGCCCCCATCCGGGTAGGACGCAAACTGCTCAGCCGTGACCAGCAGCGTCGGCGCCAGGCCGGGCGACGGATCAGGTCCGCCGGGCTCTGGCGGCGTGCCCCGGGTCAACTGCAGCCGCAGGCGTCCGTCCCTGACCTCATTTGCGGCCGCCAGCGATTCGGACTGGTTTTTCAGCCCTTCCGGATCGATGCGGGCCTTGAAGCCGGCAACTTCCATACCATGTTTCAGCCGCTCAAAATGCTCCCCAAAAAAAACCGGACGGCCGTCCTTGATCTTTAGCGTCTCGAAAATGCCGTCGCCATAGGCAAAGCCGCGGTCAAAGACCGGGACCAGGGCGGCCTCGACCGGGATCAGGCGGCTGTTTAGGTAAACAAAGGCCATCAAAGCGGGTGCTGGACGGTAAATGGTGAATGGTGGATTAAAACCACCATTTTTAAGAATAAAGTCTGGAGCCGCGGCGCCTCATCATGCCTTGCCACTCCTGGGCCAGGTGGATTGCCTTTATCATTGCTTCCGCCTTTCTGAGTGTCTCCCGGTATTCGCGCCCGGGATCAGAATCGGCGACGATCCCCGCGCCCGCCTGTGCGTAAACCAAATCGCCCCGCCGCACCAGCGTCCTGATGATTATATTCATGTCCATATTGCCGTTATAGCCAATGTAGCCGAAGCTGCCCGTGTAAGGGCCGCGGCGGACCGGCTCCAGCTCGTCAATTATCTCCATGCATCTGATCTTGGGACAGCCGGTGATTGTGCCACCGGGAAACATCGCCCGCAGCAGGCCGAGAGCGTCCCGGTCCGGACGCAACTTCCCCTTCACGTTGGAGACAATGTGAATCACGTGAGAGTAAGCCTCATTCACCATCAGCTCGTCGACGGTAACGGAGCCGTACTGGCAGACCCGGCCCAGATCATTCCGCTCCAGATCAACCAGCATGATATGTTCAGCGCGCTCCTTGTGGTCAAGATTGAGTTCCGCCGTCAGGCTGCCGTCCTCTGCGACGTCGGCGCCGCGGCGCCGGGTGCCGGCGATCGGCCGGGTCTGGGCCTGGCCGCCGGATAGTTGTACGAGACGCTCCGGCGAGGAGGAGATCAGCTCGAAGCCGCTAACCCCCATGTTGACGTAGCCCGCAAAAGGCGACGGATTGACTGTCCGGAGCGCGCGGTAAAGACCGAGGCTCGCACCCTGATAAGGCAGTGCCAGCCGCTGCGACAGGTTTGACTGGAAGATATCGCCGGCGAAGATATAATCTTTGGCGCGCTCGGCCATTCGCTCAAATTCGGGCTGGGTCATATTAGAAAAAGTAGCAGCACTCAGGTCAAATACGTCCCGGGCAATTTCTTCTGGGGCGGCCGAGGCTTCAGCCGCGCTATCCATGATGGCCTGTTCGGCGCGGTCGAGGCTGGAGGAGAGAGCGTCCTCAAACAGAATGTGAGCCGTGGACCGGCGATGATCGAAACAGATGAGCCGGCGGGGAAAGATAAACCACAGTTCCGGGAACCCGAGATCGTCAATAGCGCGCCGGGGCAGATTCTCGATGTAGCGGCCGGCATCGTAAGCGGCAACGCCGAAAGCGCCCCCGGTCAGCGGCAGATTCAGTCCCGCGGCCGCCGGGAAATCCTCCGGGGCGAAACGTAAAAGCAGCTCTCGAATGAGCTGGAAAGGATCTCCCGCTTCGACAGCAAGCTCCGTTGCCCCTGCCTTTATCAGGGCCTGGCCGCCGCGCACCGAAAACTCCAGCCGCGGATCCCAGGCCAGGAAGGAGTAGAGGCAAAGTTCCGAAGAGCCTCCGGCGCTATCAAGCAGCACAAAAGCACCTGTTTCCGGCACACCCAGGCGGCGGATCAGGGCAACTGGCGAGTAAGCGGCTCCCGGCACTACTCGATGGGAGACCAGTTTGACCGGGGGGCAGATTTTCTCGGGTGGCGGGATCAAAGCCGAACTTCCGGCGCCGGGCTTTTTCAAACGCGCGCCGAAGCCCTGGCGAACGAAGTATATTTTTCAGTAAACACTAGATCGACAGTCCCGGTGGGCCCGTTGCGATGTTTGGCGATGATGAGCTCGGTCGTATTTCCCAGATGGCCGGACTCGTCGCGGGGCCGGTAGATGAACATCACCAGATCGGCATCCTGCTCAATCGAGCCCGACTCGCGTAAATCCGACAGAATAGGCCGCGGCGGATTGCGGGCCTCCACCCCGCGAGAAAGCTGCGAGAGAGCCAGTACCGGCACCTCCAGCTCGCGGGCGAGGATCTTCATCGACCGGGAAATCTTGGAAACTTCCTGGGTTCGGTTTTCCACACGGCCATCCGTCATCATCAGCTGCAGATAGTCGATGATCACCAGCCCGAGGTCCGGATGCTTACTTTTTAACCGCCGGGTCTTGCCCCGGATCTCCAGCATGTTCAGGTTCGGCGTATCGTCAACGAAGATCGGCGCCTTCTCCAGTAGCGTGCACGCCTCGGTCAGCTTGGCCCAGTCGTCAGTGCCGACGCTGCCGTTGCGAAGCCGTTCACTGTCGATCCGGCCCTGGGTGCACATGATCCGCTGGGCCAGCTCCATCTCGCTCATCTCCAGGCTGAACAGGGCCACGGGAATGTTCTGTCTGACAGCGATATTTTGAGCAATATTGAGCGCCAGCGCTGTCTTGCCCATCGACGGCCGAGCCGCCAGGATGACGAGGTTGGACGCCTGAAAGCCGGAGGTTTTCTTGTCCAGGTCTGGAAACCCAGTGGGCACACCGGTGATTGTCTTGCCGGCCGTGTTGAGTTTGTCGATCCGGTCAAACTGCTCAAACAGCAGCTCCTTAAGCGGCCGGAATTCCCCCTTGATCTGCTCCTGGGAGATCCTGAAGACACTGCTCTCGGCCTCGTCCAGCAGCTCTCGCACCTCGCCGGGCCGCTCGAAGCCCAGAGCGGTAATTTTGTTGCCGACCTCGATCAGAGACCGCAGAATGGCGTTTTCGCGGACGATGCGGGCGTACTGAGCCGCGTTGGCGGCGGCCGGCACGGTTGACACCAGCGTATGGATGTAGGCTTTTCCGCCGACGCGCTCCAGCGTCCCTTTATGTGTCAGATTCTCTGTGACGGTGATGGGATCGGCCGGCTCTCCCTGGGAGTAAAGGTCGATGACGGCGCGAAAGATCTCGCGGTGTGAATCGCGGTAAAAGTCATCGGCGCGCAGGCCGCTGTCCATCACCGCGACGATCGCCCCGGGCTGAAACATCATGGCGCCCAGAACAGACTCTTCCGCCTCCAGATTTTGCGGCGGCACTGTGTTCATCTTGGGCATAAGCTCTCGCGCCATGTTAATCGTTATGGATTTATTGCCTTGTTACTTGGTAGCGGCGACGATGACCTTGACGCTTGCCTTGACGCCGGTGTGCACTTCGATCTCCACCATATAGTCGCCGGTCTCCTTGATCGGCTCGGTCAGGTTTATCTTCTTCTTGTCGACCCGGACCTGACGCGCATTATAAACAGCATCAGAGATGTCCGCGGCAGTCACGGAGCCGAACAGCTTGCCGTCCTCTCCTGCCTGTGCGGAGATGGTGAGCACCGTCTTGCCCAGCGTCCCGGCCAGTTCATCGGCCTGCTCGGCGTCCCGCCTGATTTTGGCTTCATTTTTCACCTGCCGGTGGCGCACTTCCGCCACCCGTCCGGCGGTAGCGATCTCCGCCAGCTTTCGTGGCAGCAGGTAATTACGGACGTATCCATCCGCCGCCGTCACAACCTGTCCTTTCGACCCCAAGTCGGAGACGTCTTGCAACAATATCACTTCCATAAAAAAATCTCCTCTCTGATTTTTAACCGGCACAGCCTTCCAACTTAAGTTTTTACTGTTGTTTTAACGGAACCTTGGATTTTTCGCTCAAGCCTGCCCGGGTCCGGGTTTCGTCCTTCTGGTGAAGCGGCGGCGGTAATCTATCCAAATGTCAAGCAGACCCAGCCAGCTGGGCAGCGACAGCGTCGTCTGGAGCAACACCAGGAAAGTGTAGACAATCACCCGTTTTACCCGCGAAACCTGGAATCCGCCCAGGAAGAAATGGGCTATTGCCAGAGCCTGCATAAAAAACAGCGCCTGGGAAACGATCAAAAGATTCAGCCCTGTCAGATATACTGCGGAAGAGTAATCAGCTGAGATATAGGGCGAAAACAGGTAACATATCAACCCGGCGATCATCGCGTAAGCAAGCGAAAAATGAAACCTTAGCTCCTTGAACGGCAATCCATCGGGAAATGCCTGTCCCAGCCTGTCAAACACCCGGCGGGTAAGGAACACCATTCCCGCCGAGAGCGCCAGCGCCGCAACAAGCAGGAGGGCCGGCAGAAGATAGGGAATCATCGACAGCGTGTCACGCAACTGATTCAGACCCTGCTGCCCGCCAAACAGCGCCGGCGTTTGCTGACCGATCTTTACCACCTGGTCCGTGACGCTGCTGACAGCCTGCGCCGGGCTCATGCCGGCGTTAACCAGCCCCACCGCGCCCCAGGAAACCAGAGCGGCAAGAAAGAGCCCAGTCAGGATTAGCAGCAGTTTTTGCCAGCCGGCGCCGCGCTTGATCGCGACCCCGCCACCAACCCCGGCCAGAGCCGCCAGCAAAAATACCAGAAGACCGTTGACGGGGCCGGCCAGAATCAGGCTAATGGCGCCAATGCCGATAGCCGCCAGCACGCCAACAAGCAAACGATGGCGGCAGGTAACATAAGCAACCGGTATCGGCACCAAAGGCAGGGCAAGAACAGCAAGCACCGGCACAAAAGCTACAACCATGCCAAAAACAACCGATAAGGCAATCGCCTTGCCGCCGTCAACCAGCCCCGTGGTAGAAACAGTGCTCAAGTAGATCCGCCCTTCGTCAACCGATTCAACCGCGTCTGGCGTTACCTGGCTACGTACGGCAGCAGCGCCATCTCTCGGGCGCGCTTGACGGCGATCGCCAGTTGCCGCTGATGCCTCCGGCATGTGCCGGTGACCCTCCGGGCGCGAATCTTGCCGCGGTCGGAGACGAACCGTCGCAGCTGGTTATAATTCTTGTAATCGATCTCGACGACTTTTTCCTTGCAAAAATAACAGTACTTGCGCCGCTGGCCCCCGCCCTGAAAGCCTCCGCGCCACGACGGCCGCTTGCTGTTACTCTTGCGTCCTCTGGGTGCAGGCATATTTCCTTCCTTTATTGTTTCATGTCAACTTCTAGCCGCTCCTTAAAAAAAGCGGTGTTTCCTCTGCCGGTGGCTCGGCTTTATCGCCGCTGCCTGAGTCATGTCGCTGCCGTTTGCCGGCCGGCCGCGGCAAAGAGAATGCCGTTACGGCGCCACTCCACGATTAAAACGGGATGTCGTCGTCGCTTGCCGGCAGATCGTCAAAATCAGACGTGTCCGGCTCCAGCCCCGATGAGGCGCCCGCTGTCACTGGGGCCGCCGCGCCGCCTCCGCCTTCGCGCGAGCCCAGGAACTGAACCGTGCTGGCCACTACTTCCACCTTGGAGCGCTTGCTTCCGTCCTGTGCCTCCCATGAGCGGAAACTTAACCTGCCGTCTACTGCGACCGGGCGCCCTTTACTCAGGTAACGGCTGCAGTTTTCCGCCTGGGCTCCCCATACGACAACATCGAAAAAGTTGGGTTTGTCCACCCATTCCCCGGCGTCATTCTTGTAGCGGTCGTTGACCGCCAGGCCGAGGGTGCAGACTGATTTTCCGGTCGGGGTCTGCCTCAACTCCGGGTCACGGGTCAGGTTGCCTAGCAAAATTACTCTGTTAATGCTGGCCATTTTGGGTCTCCTTTAACTCTCACTGGCTACTTTTTCCTTGAGGGCGACCGGCATGAACCGGATCACCTGGTCATTTATCTTGAGGATGCGCGTGATTTCATCTAGCACAGCCGCGGTCACGGTGAGAGTGATGACGTAATAGTTGGCCTCGCGAATATGATCGATTTCGTAGGCAAGGCGTTTCTTGCCCCACTCGTCGATCTTGTCGACGGAGCCTTCGCCCTCGGCCGCCGTTTTTTTGATACGCTCGATAATCTCGGTACGGCGTTCAGCCTCGGCGTCGGGGCTCAACAGAAGCATTAATTCGTAATTGCTCGTAGCAGTCACCTCCTTCGGTCTAAACGGCCCCGTGTGTTTGCACGGAGCAGGAGTGGGAGATATTCAGATGAGCGCCGGGCAATCAGACCCAGCGTAATACGAGCCAGTATAACAGATGGTGAGGACGGATTAAATCTGGCACTGGTTTGATCGGAAGAGACATGGCTGGTTACGCCGATTTCCCCGGGCGCCGCGTTCTGATATGTTGAAGACGATCGTTTATCATTTACCGCAGGTCTTCGGGAAAGAGACGTTTTAATCTGTGAACGGAAGGAAATGCTCCTTTGCGGGAATCTTTTCCTGATATTAATTTCCGGCATTGAAGTCAAGTCTGTGCTCCGGCCCGGAGGCTAAGGCATCATGGCATCGAAATTTATCACATTTCTAAGCGACTTCGGTTACACCGACGATTTTGTAGGCACATGCCACGGCGTTATCAAGAGCATCGCTCCCGAGGTCGAGATCATTGACCTTTGCCACGGAATCAGGCGCCACGACATTCGCACGGGAGCGCTGATTCTGGCCAATGCGCTGCATTACATGCCCGAAAGCGTCGTCCTTGGCGTGGTTGATCCCGGCGTCGGCACCGGCAGGCGGCCGCTGGCCATCCGCACGGCGCAGGGACGTTTTCTGGTGGGGCCTGACAACGGCCTACTGTCACTGGCCGCCGCGGCGCTCGGGGGGGCTGAAGCGGCTGTTGAGCTGGCCTGCTCAGCCTACAGCCTGCCTCAAGTCTGCAAGACGTTTGAAGGTCGGGACCTGTTTTCCCCAGTCGCGGCGCATCTGGCCCAGGGGGTGAGGCTGGAGCGGTTGGGAGCGCCCGTCCCCGTGGATGATCTGGTGCGCATCGAGCTTCCCCCCCCGGTTACCCGCGACGGAGAGATTGCCGCCACCGTCATCTACATTGACCGGTTCGGCAACGTGCAGCTAAACCTGAGCCGGGAGCAACTCGCGGCGGCTGCGGCGGCTCCCGGAAGCGATCTGGTGGTCAGTCATGGTGAGGAGAGCTGGCGGGTTCCGTTTGTCTCCGCTTTCGGCGAGGTCGATCCGGAGGAGCTCCTGGTGATGGAAGATTCTTATCACAATATTTCATTTGCGGTCAACAGAGGTGATGCCGCCCGCATGTTTCAGATACAGGTGGGCGACGAGATTCGCTTCCGGGCAAGCAGCTGATGACCGGACTTGGCCCCGATCACCGTGAATTGGGCGCGCCGGTCCACTTGCTGTTAAATACAACACATGCGGTCCTGTCGGCGGAAGAAGCCATTTTGGCAGACGGCATCTGGTGTGATTTGGTGCCGCGGCCGGCGGGGGCCTCGGATTCGCTCTGTGGCCTGGCGATTGAGATCCGGCGGACTGACCTGGAGAAAACAATTTCGCTGCTTAAGGAAGCAGGACTGGTATTTGAGATATTTTCAGAGGAGCCTTTTGATTCCTTACCCGGAAAATAATAATCTTTCGACCGGCCGGGGCCCGGCAGGCGATATGGACGGGCTGGACCGGCGGTTATTTGTCCTGCTGCGAAGGCAGGGACATTGGCCGGCCGTGGAGCTCCCCCTCAAAATCTTCTCCATCTGCGGCAACTGGGGGCTATTCTGGGTTGGGATCGCCGCGGTTATTTGGCTGTCGGGAAGCACGAATGGCCGCGGGCTTCTTGCCGCCGTACCGGTGTTCACCTGGTTAACTCTCATTCTTAATTATGCCATTAAGACCTTGATCGGCCGCAACCGGCCCGTTCCTGCCGACCCCAAGCTGCGGCCTCTGGTCCGGGTGCCCTCGAGCAAATCGCTGCCATCGTCACACGCAGCCATGTCATTTGCCGCCGCCGGCGTGCTGACATTTTTTTATCCGTCTTTCTTTCCGTTTTTTTACCTTCTGGCGCTGCTGATGTCCTGGTCCCGCGTTTATGTCGGCGTCCATTATCCGTCTGATGTACTGGCGGGGACAGCGGTGGGCCTGGCGGCTGGCGGCGTGGCGGCGTTGATCCTGAGCCTTATCTATTGAATCATCAATCGCAATCCAGATTCCAGCTGCTGGAACTTTGAACCTTGAACCCTGGAACTTTAATGATCGAAATAAAAATCTCAACACGAACGCAGTCTGAGCTTGTTGATATCACGGCGCAGGTAAGCCAGGCTGTCGAGGAAAGCAATGTCAGCTCTGGTCTCTGCGTTGTCTATGTGCCGCACACCACCGCGGCGGTCACCATCAACGAAGGGGCGGATCCCGCCGTCAGGCGGGACATCGTCAATGAGCTGGACAAGGTGATCCCGCAGAGCGATGGTTATCAGCACCGGGAAGGCAACGCCGCCGCCCATATTAAAGCGACCCTGACCGGCTCATCCGTGACCATCCCGGTACAAGGCGGCCGGTTGACGCTCGGCACCTGGCAGGCTGTATACTTCTGTGAATACGATGGTCCCCGCAGCCGGAGATTCACCGTAAGAGTCATCGCGGCGCGCTGATGAGCAGAACCTGAGCCACCTCGCTGCAAACCACCGGCGGGCTCCAGGATTCCCGGCATCCTTACAGTTATGGATATCCGGCAATTAGTACCCGGAACCGTAGCCCCCGGAAGTACTGGTGCCGGTAGTGGTTGTATTTATGCGGGCGGCGCCTGTCGGCGTCGTTAACACCCAGGCGAAGATCGCGCCTGTAATCGGGTGATCCAGCCCTCCTGCTTTTGCCTGCAGACCCAATGTATTGGCCGTGACGGCCCCGCCGGGGCTGATGTTGTAATACATGCTTTGGGCGGTCAACGCCGGATCCGTGGCTATCATCATGATTTTATTGTCAAAGGTTCCGATCAGCTGGCCGGTGTTCCGGTTTGTCACCTTTAAGGCAAATGCCAGCACCGGCTTCACGCCGGTCGGCACCTTGCCGCTCCAAATGGCGGGGTTCTGGCTGAGGACCTCGAATTTGACCGGGACGGTGAAAGCTCCCACCGGCACCTGAAACGTGTATGGGCCGGCCGTGACAGTGCTTGCCTGACCCTGAGTTAAATCCATGCTGCCCACGACTGTGGAAAAACCTTTCATTGACCAGTCGGGCGTTGCTGCCGCGGTGGTGGCCGTAGTCGACGTTTTTGGCGGCGTCCTGGTTGTGGTTGTGCCGCCACAGGCAGAAATCAGCAAACCAACAAGAGCAAAGAACAAGATCAAGGTCAAGCCGCGGAAGTTTCGCATCGCTCCTCCTCAATTGGCCGGATTCACATTTTTCTACTTCTACCTCCGGGCTGATTTTGTAAACCAGGGGTTGCCGGCCTGTATAGAGCCAATCCGGCCGGTGATTCGTGGCGAGGCCTGGCGGGAAAAAGCCATCCCATCCGACTGCCTTGACTTTCCGGCTCGGCGGGAATAACTTAAGAAAAGCATAGCCAATCCTCGTTAGGTGAGGCTCCAGCGCAGATACAGGCCGTTGCCCGGAAAGGTCCAAAGACCCCAACGGGTAGAACAGGCATTACCGGAATAAGGTTCTGCCCGAGACGGCTGAGATAAATCTCTACGGTGCGCTGTGCCAAAGCTTTGACGAGCTGGGGAAGGTTATGAGTGGTTTGCCGCCGGTTTTTTCCCGGCCACAGTGGTTTGCGCTTGTCGGTTGATTTTATGCCGATGTTTGCTATGAACCTTCCCTTGTGGAAGGTTCTTTTATTTGGCGGGAAGGGTAGGAAGAATCATGTTTTTTTTAAGCAAACTTCTGGGTCAACAGGTCAAGGATTCCCGTTCGCAGCCCGTAGGCACGCTGGACGACATAGTCGTCTCGCTCAAGCGGAAATATCCTTCGGCAACAAAGCTGGTGGTCAAGAGCGGCCGCCGGAAGATGCTGCTGTCCTGGGAGCTGGTGCGAAGCTTTGAGGAGTCCACGACGCTGCTAAGGCTGCCGTCCGCCGAGTTGAAAGAGGCGGAGCCGGCTGAAAACGAGATCTTTCTCGCCGGCGATATCTTGGACAAGCAAATAGTCGACACGGAAGGGCACAAGCTGATCCGGGTCAACGACCTGCAGCTGGCCCGCGCCAACGGCAGCCTGCGGGTGGTGGGCGTGGATATCGGCAGCGGCGCCATCATGCGGCGGCTCGGGCTGGGGCGGATCGCCGACAGGCTTTCGCGGCGGGTACAGCCGACGCTGCTTGACTGGAAAACGGTAGAGCCGGTAAGCGGCGAAGCTTCCGGGATGAAGCTCCAGGTGACGCATGACAAGCTGGCGCTGCTCCATCCGGCCGACATCGCCGACATCGCCAACGAGCTTTCACCGGAAGAGCGAGTGGCGGTGCTGGAATCGCTTGAGGATGAGGTGGCCGCCGACACGGTGGAAGAAATGCACCCTCACTTTCAGGCGGCTTTGCTTAACGATATGAACGAGCGCAAGGCCGCCATTATCCTCTCCAACATGGACCCTGACGACGCCGCCGACCTGCTGGCTGATCTGCCGGAGGAGAAAGCCGCTTCCCTGCTGTCTAGCATGCGCCGCAAGGAGGCGCGCGACGTCCAGCAACTGCTCAGCTACGAGGAGGATACCGCCGGCGGCATCATGACAACCGAATACGTGTCGCTGCCACCCGGCCTGACCGCCGGCGACGTCATCGACCGGTTGCGGGAGCTGGAGCCGGGCGCCGAGACAATCAACTACATTTATATCGTGGACAGAGACGGCCACCTCGCCGGCGTTTTCTCCCTCAGGGACCTGATCCTGGCGTCACGGAGCCAAAAAGTGGAAGATTTCATGGAAGGGAACCTGATCAGCGTCCACACCAACGCTTCCCAGGATGAGGTCGCCCAGGTGGTGGCCAAATATAATCTGCTGGCCGTGCCCGTCATCGACGAAGAGAATAAACTGCGCGGTATCATTACCGTAGATGACGCCATCGATATCATCCTCCCGCTCAAGTGGAAGAAACGGCTGCCGAAAATCTTCGGCTAGGAGCTTCCTATGAAACGCCCGAAGGTTTTGCCCCGCATAGGCCGCACACGGCTGCTATTATTTCTCGCTATTATCGGCCCCGGTCTGATCACTGCGAACGCCGATAATGATGCGGGCGGCATCGCCACCTATTCGGTCTCCGGCGCCCGCTTCGGTTACGGCATGCTGTGGATGCTGCTGCTGATCACGATCAGCCTGGCGGTCACGCAGGAGATGGGAGCCAGGATGGGAGTCGTCACCGGCCAGGGCCTGGCGGCGTTGATCCGTGAGCGTTTCCGTGTCCGTCTGACGCTGTTCGCAATGGCGGCGATGCTCCTCGCCAACCTGGCAACAACGGTCTCGGAGTTCTCCGGGATCGCCTCCGGCTTCCAGATCCTGGGAGCCTCCAAGTATTACACGATACCCCTGGCGGCTGTTTTTGTCTGGCTGCTGGTGGTGCGGGGCTCCTACAAAGTGGCGGAGCGCGTCTTTCTGGTTTTCTCGGCCTTTTATATCACATATATCATATCGGGCCTCTTAGCTCACCCTGACTGGGGCCGGGCGCTCCACAGCACGGTGGTGCCGTCGTTTGAGCTAAACGCCGGCTATATCCTGCTGTTTATAGCTGTCATCGGTACAACTATCACGCCCTGGGGGCAGTTCTTTATCCAGGCTTACGTGGTGGACAAGGGCATCTCAATCAAGCATTTTCGTTATACGAAGACCGAAGTGATCGCCGGCGCGATTATTACAGACGTGGTTGCCCTGTTTATCATCGTTGCCTGCGCGGCCACCATTTTTAAAACCGGCGGGACCATCAACACCGCGGATCAGGCGGCCCAGGCGCTGGCGCCGCTGGCGGGGCGCTTTGCCTCCGACCTGTTTGCCTTTGGACTTCTCAACGCTTCCGTCCTGGCTGCCGGCATCCTGCCCCTGGCTACCGCATACGCCATCTGTGAAGCTTTTGGTTTCGAGTCGGGAGTCAACCGCACGTTTCGCGAGGCGCCCATCTTCCACGGCTTTTTTACTTTCTCGCTGGCCTTCGGCGCCCTGATCGCCCTTATCCCCGGGCTGCCGCTGCTAAAGATCATGTACCTGGCCCAGGATGTCAATGGCATTTTGCTGCCTTTCATCCTTATCTTTGTTATGGTGATCATCAATGACCGCAGCATCATGGGAGACTACACCAATTCCCCTCGTTACAACGCCGTGGCCGGTGTCACCACAGCGGCCTTGATTCTGCTCAGCCTGCTGCTAGTGGCGACCAGCTTCTTCTCGTAGCCGGCGGCAGATGCGACCCATTTGCATCCTTTTTAGAGAACCCGCATCTATATTGTCATCCCGGAAAAAGCGGAAAGGCGTAGAGGGAGAACGCAATGAATGCTGATGAAATCACGCAGCGTATCGAAGAGTTAAAACTGGAACTAAGCGAGCTGAGGAAAGTCCGCTCAAACCACGGCGCCCACACCATC
This sequence comes from Thermoleophilia bacterium, assembly GCA_014874265.1. Taxonomy (GTDB): domain Bacteria; phylum Actinomycetota; class Thermoleophilia; order BMS3ABIN01; family BMS3ABIN01; genus JACWAD01. Next base: position 13,159 of record JACWAM010000064.1, read on the forward strand.
GACTTCAAAATGCTGGAGATCGAGGATGAGATCGCCGAGCTGAAAAGCGCTCAGTCCGCATCGGCCTGAAAAATTTTTCAAGAGTTTTTTCCATCAAGGGGGCGCTTCCGGCGTCCCCCGCCCCATTTCACCCCGTTCTTTTCGCCTGTTATTGACCGCTTTGGGGCGTGACGTTATCAGTGTTGCCTAGATCTTTTTGTTCCTGACTGGTTACCTGGCCGGCAGCTTGGCGGGCCCGGTCGATCGGTTGTGTAATCGCTCGCCCCAGATCAGGCGCATTTCCGGACGATCCCGCGCCACAACCGGCAAGTGGCAGCGCCATCGCCACCATCAGCAACACCAGCATAAGCATTTGAAGAAGCCGTCCCATACGCGTTTTAACGGCGCCGGCCGGAAAAAAATTAGGGGGGATAAATCCGGAGTGGGTTGCGGATGCTTCAGGTGGCTTTAGCTGACCGTCAGGCCTGCCGGCTAAAGGCGGTAACCGAGACAGTGATCATCGCCGCGCTAAGCAATCCTACCACAAGAATGTCCATTCCCAGAGGATAGCGGCTCTGAAAATGCGGCAGCATGATAGTTCGCATGGCGTCCACGCCGTAAGTGAGCGGATCGATGTGCGAGAGCGAGTCAAGCCATGTAGGCGCGTTCTTGAGCGGAAACATCGCTCCTGAGATAAAAAACATCGGCATCATGAAAAAGTTCATCACCATCTGGAAGCCCTGCATGGTCTTGAGCCGCGTTGCCAGTAGCACCCCCATGCCGGTCATGGAGAAAGCGACCAGGAACATCATTGGCAGCAGCTCAGCGATCAGCAGCGGCGAGATGTGCACACCGGCAAACGGCGCCAGCAGCAGCATCAAAACGCCCTGAAAAGCGGCGATAGTGGCGCCGCTGATCACCTTTCCCAAGGCAATCGTCCAGGTTGGCACCGGCGCCACCAGCATCTCCTTGAGGAAGCCGAACTCCCGGTCCCAGACGATCGACACCGAGGCAAATATACCTGCGAACAGCACCGTCATTCCCAGGATGCCCGGGAACATGAACTGCTTGTAATCGAAACCGCCCAGGCCTCCCAGCGCAAATGACGATCCCAGCCCCTGGCCGAGAATAAAGATGAAGATGATGGGGCTGCCCAGCGAGCCGAAGATGCGCGCCTTGTCACGGAAGTGGCGCTTGAGGTCGCGCAGCCAGATGATGTAAATGGCGCGAAATCTCCTCACCGGCGCATCCCCCGGGCGCGCATGCGTCGCCGCATCATGTTCTTCATCTTGTCGGCCGATTCCTCACGTATCTGGCGGCCGGTCAAATTGAGAAAAACGTCGTCCAGGGTAGGTTCCCTTACCGAGACCGACATGATCTCCGTCGAAAGCTGCCGCACCAGCTGCGGCAGCACCGTCCGCCCGTTGGGCACCTCCAGACGGATGCTTTTCTCCGCGGGCGCCTTGGCTTCGCCGGCCCCTTCGATGACACCGGCTTCGAAGCCAAATTTCTCCTTGATCTCATCCCGGGCCGCCTCTGCGTCGACCGCATGCAGCGTGATGATGTCGCCACCGATGCTGTGCTTGAGATTCCCGGGGGTGTCCAGCGCCACGATCTTGCCGTGATCGATGATAGCGATCCGGTCGCAATTTTCCGCTTCATCCATGTAATGGGTTGTCAAAAAAACCGTGATGTCATACTGCTGCTTCAGTTCGTGCACATGCTCCCAGATTGAGCTGCGCGTCTGGGGATCCAGGCCGATGGTGGGCTCGTCCAGGAAGAGGACGTGCGGATAGTGCATCAGCCCCCGGGCGATTTCCAGCCGCCGCTTCATGCCACCGGAGAAGGTCTCCACCTTGTCACGGCCACGCTCGCTGAGACCGACCATTTTCAGCACGCGGCTTGCACGCTCGTCGCGTTCATTGCGGGGAACGTTGTAAAGCATGGCGTGAAACTCGAGATTCTCGCGGGCGGTTAACTGGTCGTCGAGCGTCGGGTCCTGAAAAACAATGCCAATCGACTGGCGCACCTCGTCCTGCTGGGTGATGATATCGTAGCCGTTGAGCACCCCGCGGCCAGTGGTGGGCTTAAGCAGAGTGCAGAGCATACTGATGGTGGTGGTTTTGCCGGCGCCATTGGGTCCCAGGAAGCCAAAGATCTCCTTGCGTCCGACCGTAAAACTGACTTCGTCTACAGCCCGGAGGCCGTCAAAATCGCGTGTCAGCCGTTCGACCTCGATGATAGCCCCGGCTCCCGCCTGCGCGGCCTCGCCGGGCTGGCCAAAAAGATTTTCCGCCGTTGCATCTTCTTCCATGTTGGTGACGCTCACTTCTTTTCTTCCCGTGCGATCTCCTCCAGCTTGCTGAGCCTGGCGATGGCCCCCGAAACAAATTCCGTCACTCGCTCGGCTTTCATCACGACCATGGAGTGTCCGTCCCGGTGACTCGAAAAAATCAGCAGCTTGTCGCCGGCGCTGATATTAAGCTTTTGCCGGGCTTCAGCCGGTATCACGATCTGGCCCCGCTCCCCGACCGTCGCCGAGCCAAAAAAAGACGGCTCGCTGGAATGTGAATCCTTCTGTTTTGGCAATGCTGAATTACTCTCGCTTAAATGAATAATATGATTAATCATATTAATAAACTATTCCATGAGCAATCGCAAACCTGCTTTGCAAATTCTTTTTACTCTAGTTTAATTCACCGGCAATCGGAAAATAATTATAGTGTCAGAAAAAAGATGCTCCGTGCGAGCCGTGGTTATACGGGAGGAGGTGAAAAAAATGCCGCTGGTAAGATGGACACCATTTAGAGAAATGCTGGATATGCCCCGCGAGATGCGGCGCGCGTTCGGCAGGCCGTTCTCCTTGATGGAGCCGGACGTTGAGGCTCTGCCGCCCATTGACGTATTTACCAAAGGCAGCGACATGATGATCAGGATGGAGCTTCCCGGGATCGATATCGAAGACCTGGATATCTCGCTCAGTGAGCACGCGCTGCGGATTTCCGGCGAGAGGCGCAGCGACAAGGAGATTAAGGAAGATGATTACTATCGCCGGGAGCGCTCCTACGGACGCTTTGAGCGCTCGCTGCCAGTGCCGGAAAAAGTCACCGAGAAGGATATCGACGCTTCCTACGCTGATGGCATTCTGGAAGTAAAAGTCCAGGGAGCCGTCGAAGAGGTGCCGACCAAGAAGATCGAGGTGAAAGCAGGCAAGGAAGGGGCGCGCCGGATCCGCGCCAAGAAGGGTTAAAATTGCCATTGATCCGGCGATAGCCGGATTGCGAAAAAACCCGGGACAGGACGGGCGTTTTTTCGGAGCGTATCAGCGAAGAAAAAACACCCGTTCGTCTTTTACCTTTTAAGACGCAGCAGTTCGCTCTTGAAAAATTTCCGTTCGTTTTGTCTTTCCATCCGTCTTTAAGTTCGCTCAACGCCATGGTGTTGCCCGGGGCCAGTTACTGGCGCCGTTTCTACTGGTGCGCCAGGACCTGGTCCAGTGGCTTGTCGGTCGCAGTCAGCAGCATAAAGACGTCGCTTAAGTGCTCCAGGGTCACTATCCCCAGCAGGTGGCCGTTTTCCAGCACCGGCACCGCTTTTATGCGCGATTCGTTCATCCGCTCGTAGACTTCCGAAAAGGGAGCGTCGGCGGCGACTACCGGATAATCTTTCAGCATGATCTCTGATACCACTCCATCCGGGCCCAGCGAGTGGAGCCCGCCGATCAGATTGTTGCGCGTAAGCATACCAACCAGCTGGCTGCCGGAAACTACCGGGAAGTCTTCCTGGTTGTGATGCAGCACCAATCCTACCACGCTGCCCAGCTTGTCTTCCGGTGAAATCGTCTGGGTGTCGCCGGTGACCGCCTGTCCAACATTCAGGCGTGACAGAATACTCTTCATCTCGGTGCCTGACCCTTCCTGCTCGGCGCCCATGTAGATGAAGATTGCGATCAGGATCCACAGCCATTGCCCGATCAGCAATCCGCCAACGCCCAGCACGAAGGCAAACGTCTGGCCTACGCGCACGGCAATCCGGGTGGCGCGCGTGTACGACATGTGCTCGGCGAGGAAGCTCCTGAGAACCCGGCCTCCGTCCAGAGGAAATGCCGGGATCAGGTTAAACAGCGCCAGCAGGATGTTGATAAAAGCCATGTAGAGGACAAACCCCTGCACGCTGATGCCGGTGAGAACGTTGACAAATGCCTGGCTGGTGGCGGTGGACGCTTTCCCGGGAAGGGCCGCATAGAGGATCACAAACAGGATGCCGATGACGACATTGCTAAGAGGCCCGACAAGTGATACCAGCAGCTCCTGGGACGGCTCTTCCGGCATTTTCTTCAGCAGGGAAACGCCCCCGATGGGAAGCAGCGTAATGCTCGCCACCTCGGCGCCGTAGTGCTGCGCCAGCCGCGAATGACTCAGCTCGTGGATAACGACAAACACGAACAGGACCGAGATTACTAGGACGCCATAAAACGCTCCCGGAATTCCCTCGTGGTAGCCGGCGCCCCATATATAGGCAGCGAACAGAAGGATGAGAAAAAACGTTACATGAATGCGGAGCTCGATCCCAAAGACTCTGCCGACTTTGAAAGACCATCTCATGCGGCATAAATACCCGTTTTTGATAATGCTTCAAACCAATAAACGGACGGCAGATGACGATTGGTGAATGATTGATTAAAAAAATAGCTGACTGACCAGACCAAAAAATGAAAGGGTGAGCAAAGCTTGAGGTGGAGAAAAACGCAGATTGTCCGGTCCGGGCGCCTCAAAACTGCTTCCGATCTTAAACTTTTTGGGCCGTGCGCTGCGGCCGCCCTAAAAGTCCGATCCCCCTGGAAAGCCCTGTCTAGGAGCTTTTGCCTCCGCGAAGCTGTTCAAGCAGGCCGAAGGACGCCCGGGCACGGTGACTGATGCGATTTTTTTCATCGGCAGAAAGCTCGGAAACCGTTAACTCATAACCGTCAGGGATAAAAATCGGGTCGTAGCCAAATCCAAATGCTCCGTGGGGCTCGCGGGCGATCCGTCCCTCGAGAATTCCGGCGGAGCGCAGTTCCTCCCCTCCCGGAGAGACCGCGACTATTTCACAAACAAAGCGCCCCTGGCGATTTGTGGCTTCACCCAGCTCGGCCAGGAGCTTGTTGACATTATCCACATCGGTGGCATTTTCCCCCGCATACCGCGCTGAAAATATTCCCGGCGCGCCCGCCAGCGCCGCCACTTCAATTCCGGAGTCGTCTGCCATGACCCAGGGAATGTGACCATCGAGCACGCTGGCGTGTCTGATGTACTGGTCCCTGACCGCCAGCGCCTTCAGGCGCGCGTTTTCATAAAAGCTGCTGCCGGTCTCTTCGGGCAGGTTAAAGCTTTCCGGCATCGGCTCCACGAGAATACCGCTGAGGAGTGACCCGAACTCGCGGACTTTATTGGAATTGGCTGATGCAAGTGTGATGGATTTTGGAATCATCGATAAAAAGTTTCTGGTTTCAGAAAGTTCCGGTTCTGTAAATTGATTTTTAACTCGAAACCGGAAACTCGAAACTAGAAACGTTCATCTTGTGGCGGTGACTTTGAGCTGCGCGGCCGCTATCTGCTCGATGCCGGTTTGAGCCAGATGAATGAGCCGGTCGAGAGTCTCGCGGGAAAAGGGAACCCGTTCCGCGGTCGCCTGCAACTCTACCAGCTCTCCGGAGCCGGTCATAATGACATTCATGTCAACATCGGCGTTGCAGTCCTCGACGTAGCTTAAATCGAGCATTGGCTCGCCGCCGACAATGCCGACACTGACCGCCGCGACGGAGTCGCGAAGCGGCATCTCCTTGATATAGTCGTGGTCGACCAACCGGGCGAGAGCCAAATATAAGGCAACGTAAGCCCCCGATACGGAAGCGCACCGGGTGCCGCCGTCGGCCTGGATGACGTCGCAGTCAATCCAGACGGTGCGGTCGCCCAGAGCTTTCGTGTCGACGATACTTCGAAGGCTGCGGCCAACGAGCCTCTGAATCTCAACCGTGCGGCCTTCCTGCTTGCCGCGGACCGCTTCCCGGACCTTCCGGTCGTGAGTGGCTGCCGGAAGCATACTATATTCAGCCGTCACCCAGCCGCCGCGCCCCTGTCCTCGCAGCCATTTAGGCACACCGTCCTGAACGGTGGCGTTGACGATCACTTTTGTCTTGCCGGCCTCTATCAGAACGGAACCGTCGGACCATTCGATGAAGCCGGGCGTGAATTTTAGCGGCCTGATTTCATCCACCGGCCGCTTGTCTATACGTTCCGCCATCAGCTGTTCCCCCGATAGACGCTTCTCATGCCACTGTCATCCTTTCCAGCTCGGGAATTTCGATCCGCCGGACATCATCGAACGGCATTTGCAAAAACCTGGCGCCCACATCGACAAAGGCCTCCACGTTCCCGGTGCACAAGAAGGAATAAGCACCCTCGCGCCCGGCGGCGTTGCGGGCGCCCTTGCGTTCAAGCGTCTGCCCTGCCTGACGGGCAATCTCGCGGGCCGGATTTATCAGGGTCACGTTCCTGCCAAGAACCCGTTGCAGCATCGGTGTTACCAGCGGATAATGGGTGCATCCGAGAATGACGGTGTCAACCTCCGCCTCCTTAAGCGGCTTGGTGTATCCTTTTACCGCTGCCACCATTTCCGGCGAGGAGACATCTCCCGCCTGAATCATGGAAGCCAGCTCGGGACAAGGCTGAGCCACAACCCGGAGGCCCGCGTCAAGCTCGAGCAGGGCGCGCTGGTAGCTGCGGCTCGCGATTGTCGCCTCGGTGGCAAGCACGCCAATCTTTCGGTTTTGCGTCGTCTGCACGGCTGCCTCTGATTCCGGATGAACGGCGCCGATAATCGACGCATCCAGGCGCTCCTGAAGCCATGGCAACGCCGCCGCCGTAGCCGAGTTGCAGGCCACGACCAGCAGTTTCACGTCCAGTGACAGCAAATGGCTGGCTATCTGGCCGGCAAAGGCCTTGATGTCGCCGATTGGCTTCGGTCCGTAAGGAAAGCGGCCGGTGTCACCCAGATAGATGAAATCCTCCTCCGGCAGCGCCACCAGGCACTCGTGAAGAACGGTCAGGCCGCCGACGCCTGAATCGAACATCCCGATTGGCCGCGGGTCCAGCGCTACCGCCTCCTCCGGCGCCGCCGGCGCCTCGCTGGGCTCTTTTCCGCAGCTTCTTCCTCTTTTTCCGACTGCTGCAAAGCGCTCGGCTCTTCGCGGCGGGCGGCGGCGATGAGAGTTTCAAGTTCATCAACGGAAGCCTCGATTTGCTTGCCCTCGCCGATGTCGATCACGAGTTTTTCCCGTGGCACGCAATAATCTACGACCCTTCCCTCGCCATGGACAGTTTTGACAGCGGTCCCTTTTCGCGGCGCTTTATCCTTGAACTCTTTGTAACAGTCATACTCGTATTTAAGACAGCACATCAACCTTCCGCAAATACCGGAAATCTTCATCGGGTTCAGGGGAAGATTCTGCTCCTTGGCCATCTTAATCGAGACGGGCTGCTGGTCGCCGGCAAACATGGTGCAGCACATCTTCCGGCCGCAGGGTCCATACCCGCCGATCAGGCGCGCCTCATCCCTCACCCCTACCTGGCGAAACTCTATCCGGGTGCGAAATTTCTTTGCCAGATCTTCGACCAGTTTGCGAAAATCGACCCTGTCTTCAGAAAAGAAGGAGAGAATGATCTTGCTGCCATCAAAGACGACCTCAGTATTAATCAGCCTCATGCTGAGGCCGTACTCCTTGATCTTCTCTTCGCAAACCTGAGCCGCCCTGGCAGCCAGTTTTTCATTCCTCTCCGCCGTGGACTGATCAGCGGCGCTGGCTATGCGCATGACTTTTTCCAGTGGCGTGATCACCTCCGACTCCGGGACCTCATGGTTGGCAATAACCACTTTGCCCAATTCCATTCCCCGGCTCGTACGCACAATCACCCGATCCCCTGCGTCGAGTTTAAGCCCGGTGGGATCGAAAGAATAGACCTTGCCGCCGCTCCGGAACACGATCTCAACCAGCTCCGGCATTACAAAACCTCCATCAGTTCATAAAACATGGCCTGCAGGGCCAGGCCCAGACCGATATTATAGCCTAGTTTATCCCGCGTCTTTTCGATGACCTCAAGAGACCGCAGGTAGTTTTGCAGCCTCGAGGGAAGCGCCTGGTCTTCCAGTTCCAGCTCATAATCCTTGTTTAGGATGGCATCCCCGGCCCCGGCGGCAACCGCTATCATGTCCCGGAACCACGACTCCATAAATCCCAGCGCCAGCGCCAGCTCCTGTTTCTGAGCCGCTCCGGCGCGGCGATGAGCATCCTGCTTCAGGTGGTTCCGGGCCGCAGCCGTAAACCCGTCCGGCGCGGCTGCGGCCCCCGTGCCGCTGAAAGCCGCTCCGGCAGCTTCGCCTGCCTGAACTGATGCCGACTCGACCTCAGCCGCCAACTCCCCGGCAGCGCCCTCCCAGCCGCCCCGCCCCAGCCGGGCAGCGATGGCAAGATATCGCTGGCGGCGGCCGGCCAGGTCCGTGTCCGTGCATAATGATTCCGCCAAAGAGAGGTTCCCGCCGCTGATGCGCGCGAAGGTCTCCGCCATGGTAACTGAGAGGCCGTGCCTCCGGATAAGCAAGGAAGTAATGACATCTTCGGGAACGGGCCCAAAGCGCACCATCTGGCAGCGGGAAACAATCGTGGGCAGGACTCTGCCTGAATGCTCCGCCAGCAGCAGGAAGACAACAAAACCGGGCGGCTCCTCCAGCGACTTCAGGAAAGCATTGGCGCTCTCGGCGCCGAGGGCTTCAGCGCTGCTGATAATAATTACCCGCGCTTGCGATTCACCCGGCAGCAGGCGCAGCGTCCGGTTTACCTCCCGCACCTGCTCGATTTTGATCGTGGAGCCGGCCGGTTCCACGATGGCGACATCGGGATGGCTGCCCTTTAACACTTTTTTACAGCTGGGACAACTGCCGCAGCCGCCATACTGGCAAC
>JACWAM010000065.1 GCA_014874265.1 Thermoleophilia bacterium
AAACCCCGGCTGGCCCATTATTTACCTCCCGAAGCGTGCATGGTAAAGTTAACGGGCGGATACTACCATATTATGGTTACTATATCAACCTGATTATGAGCTATTTTTAGAGGCGCCCTATATTCAGTATGCCGATGAGCAGCACTGGTTCGGGTTACGCCGTGACCGGCACCATGACTGGCACGGGCACTAACGGCTCCCCGGGCGTCAAGCGCCGGCAGGCGGGTCGGACCGCTGATTCAAGCACAAAAAAGCAGATTGCCAATATCGAGAGTTACTTTGCCGGCCATGGACTCTACTCGTTTCAATAGACGCACTGGTGGCCTCGACATCATGGCAAGTTTTCCCTCCCCGGTTGACTTTCGGCTATTCTATAATAGAATGGCGGGCAGAGGGTGAATCAGAGAGTCCCAAAGTTTGAATTAAAGTCTAAAATATCAGTTGAGGTCAATTATACACGGCCGACTTAAATAACCACCAACCTGACACTCTCCCGTTTTAAAAATCCCTTCTCTGGCAAGAATTCCTTAAGCGCAGGTCCATCGATCTGAAAGGGGTTCGCCATGCGCGCGGACATTGTTCCCGGCGCCGTGCTGCCGGACTTCGAGCTGCCAGACCAGGATGGCGTTACCCGGCTCCTGTCGGAGCTGCAGGGGGATGATCCCGTATGCCTGTTGCTGTCGCGGGGGGCACTACTGACCGAAAGACCATCGCCAGCACGTGTGGCTGGCCGCCATGGAGCCGGAAATCAACGTCTCTTATTCGCGTATCGTCACGATTAGCACCGATGACCGCTGGGGCTGCCTGGAGATGCGCCAGTCGCTGGGGGCCGGCTGGCCTTTTCTTTCCGATACGAAGCGGATAGTCCAGCAGGAGCTTGACATCCAGGAATACACCGACCCGCATCACAATCCGATGATCCCGCACACGATCATGCTGGAGCCAGGCCTCGTCATCTACTCCATCTACAATGGCTACTGGTACTGGGGACGGCCGACACCGGAAGAGGTCCGCCGCGACTTTCGCGCCATCTCGATGAAGTTTAGACCGGATTGGGACCTGGCGGCCCCCGGGCTGCGGGACAAATGGGAAGCCGGTGACAAAACCGATTTCTGGCCGTAACGCCGCGATTGACGCACTGTGAGTTCCTTGCCAGCGAATCGCGCAGGGTGCAAGAGCCGGTCCGGGATTTACCGGAGTGCGGCCGGCCGCCGTCGGGGAACATGCCGCGCATCTGATGCGGGATGAGTTTTCATCCGTCTGCCGGCGAGAATATCAATGAGGCCGGGATGCCGGAACCCGGGACCGGGCGCTGGGTGCTTGCCGCCACCATTCTGGCGTCGAGCATGGCGTTCATCGACGGCAGCGCCCTGACCGTGGCGTTGCCGTCGATGCAGGCTGATCTGAGGGCCAGCGGCGCCGAGCTTCTCTGGATCGTTGACGGTTACCTGTTGATGCTGGGGGCCTTTATTCTTGTGGGAGGCTCACTTGGCGACCGGCTCGGGCGCAAGCGCATCTTCATGATCGGCATCTCCCTCTTTGCGCTGTCGTCGCTGGCGTGTGGCCTGTCACCCTTTACCAGGTTTCTCATCGGCGCCCGGATAATCCAGGGAGCCGGCGGCGCCATGATGATCCCCGGGAGCCTTTCGATCATCACATCCTTTTTTACCCGGGAGACACGCGGGCGCGCGATCGGAACCTGGTCGGGCGCCTCGACGGTAGTCGTTGTGCTTGGCCCCTTCCTGGGCGGCCTGCTGGCGGATGCCGGTTTCTGGCGCGGTGTTTTTCTGATCAACCCGCCACTGGCGGTGGCGGCGCTGACGATCCTCTCCAAAAAGGTCCCGGAAAGCCGCGACCAGGAGAGAGGCAAGCTGGACGTTCCCGCCACCGGGCTGGCCGCCACCGGGCTGGCGCTGCTTACCTACAGCTTCATCAACGCCCCCGCCGCCGGCTTTGGTTCCCTAGGGATAATTCTGCCGCTCACGGCCGGCCTGCTTTTGCTGGCCGCGCTTGTGGGCCGGGAGCGGCGCGCCGTCAGCCCGATGATCCCACCCGGGATTTTTAAGTCGCGCAATTTTTCCGGCGCCAACCTGTTGACCCTGTTTCTCTACGGCGCCCTGAACGTGGCCACCCTTTTTCTGCCGCTAAATCTGGTGCAGGCTCAAGGGTACACGCCGCTGCTGGCCGGGCTGACGTTTCTGCCCTTCAGCCTGCTGCTCGCCGGCCTGTCGCGCTGGTCGGGCGGCCTGGTGGACCGGTTCGGGCCCAGACTGCCTCTGACAATCGGGCCCTCTCTTGTGGCCGCCGGGTTTCTCCTGATGGCGGTCCCCGGCGTCACCTCCGGGCCGGGCGCTTTCTGGCGCACATACCTGCCGGGGATTTTCGTCTTTGGCGCCGGCATGGGGATAACAGTGGCGCCGCTGACCACGACGGTGATGACGGCGCTGCCGGAGCGCCTGGCGGGAGTCGAATCAGGGGTCAACAATGCTGTGGCCAGGGTGGCGGGCCTGCTGGCGATTGCCGCCGTCGGCGCCGTCGCCCTAATCAGCTTTGCCCACTTTCTTAATACCAAAACAAATAATTTAGGTCTTAATAATGCCGCCCGCCAGGAACTGCAGTCTGAAGCAGGCCGCCTGGGAGAGGCAAAGCCGCCCGCCGCCGTTCCCTCAGCCCGGATCCAGGCGGTAAGAAGGGCGATCAAAGCGGCTTTTGTGGACACGTTTCGGCTTCTGATGGTTATCTGCGCGGCGCTGGCAGTGATCAGCGTCATCATGGCGCAGTTCCTGGTCCGCAAAGAGCCCCCGCGGGCATAACCCGGGAACCCTGTCATCCCTTCGCTACGCTCAGGACGCGCTCTGAGCTAAAGGCGAAGGATGCGGGGTTAAATCCGGATTCTTTGCCGCCGCAGCTTGCCCTGGTCGAAGCCGAAGGATCGACTCGGAAGAACAAAAAATTGTTCTCTGTCCCGAGTGAATTGTATGATCAGCATGGTTTTTGTTTTATCCGGAATCGAGTCTCCGGAATCCATTGTCTTTTATACAGGGACACAGGCCTGATGATGTCACAGCTTCCCATAATCTCATTTAAAAACGTTACCTTTGGCTACCCGGGTGTCCGCTCGCTGGCGCTGGACGGTGTCTCGCTCGAGGTCGCCGCGGGCGAGTTCGTCGCGGTCGCGGGCGCCAACGGGTCGGGAAAATCAACGCTGGCGCGCCTCTTTAACGGCCTGCTGCTCCCGGGCGGCGGCAACGTTCTGGTCGAGGGGAAAAACACCAAAGATCGTGACAATCTCAACCGTATCCGCGAGACCGTGGCCATGGTTTTTCAAAATCCCGAGAGCCAGATTGTGGCGGCAACCGTGGGTGATGATATCGCATTTGGGCTGGAGAACCTCGGCCTGCCGCCGGAGCAGATCGGGCTGCGGGTGCAGGAAGCCGCCCGCCGCTTTGGCTTGGCCGGCCTGCTGGACAGGGAGCCGCACTGGCTTTCGGGAGGGCAGAAGCAGCGCACGGTGCTGGCGGGAGCAGTCGCCATGGAGCCGCGGGTGCTGGTGCTGGATGAGCCTGCCTCAATGCTGGACCCTCGCTCCCGGAAAGAGTTCACGGCGCTGATCCGTGATCTTTGGCAAGATGGAACAACCGTGGTGTATCTCAGCCATGACATGGACGAGGTGGCCAGGGCGCCGCGTATGATCGCCCTGTCGGAAGGAAAGGTGAGCTTTGACGGGGATCCACATGATTTCTTTTCCCGGGAAGGATTGATGGCAGAGGCAAATCTGAGGCCGCCGCTGGCCGTGCGGCTGAGCCGGTCCCTCGCATCCGCCGGGGGCAAGCCGCCGGCGCTGACTCTTGCAGAGCTGGTTAAGAGGGCATGCGCATAGAGCTGCGAAAAGCCGGTTTTACCTACCAGCAGGGCACTCCGTTTGCGTCCGTAGCGCTCGCGGGCGTCTCGCTCCGTATCGATCCCGGCGAACGCATCGGCATCACCGGCCCCGTGGGCTCGGGAAAGTCGACGCTGCTGGAGCTCCTGGCCGGACTCCGCCGGCCGGTTACCGGAAGCGTCTATTTCGATGGCTTGCCGGCCGCCCGGGGCCGAAAAAAAACGGTTCCCGGGCCGGGCCGGATCGGCATTGCCTTTCAGAGCCCGGAAAGCTGCTTGTATGAGAAGACGGTGGTCGCGGATGTCGAGTCCGGTCCGCGCAACCTCGGGATCAATGAAGCGCCGGCGCGGGAGCGGGCGGAGGCAGCGCTTAAGTCCATGGGCCTGGATCCGGTCAGTTACGGCCGGCGCAGCCCCTGGTCGCTGAGCACCGGCGAGCAGCGCCGGGTGGCGCTGGCGGGCCTGCTGGCGCTGGAGCCGGAGGCGCTCCTGCTGGACGAGCCTTCGGCGAGCCTGGACCCGGCGGCGCGCGAGAGCCTCATCAGTCAACTGCTGAAAATTAACGGCAAGGGCGTTACCATCGTCGTCGTGGGTCATGACATGGATGAAATGGCTCGCTTCGCCCGCCGGCTTGTCATCATCGATGACGGCCGGCTGGCGGCCGACAGTCCGGCGGCGGCGCTCCTGACCGATACGAAGCTAATGGAAAGGCACGGCCTGGAAGCTCCGGCGACGGTGCGTTTAAGCGGCATGCTGGCCCGGGCCACCGGCCGTCCCGTGCCCGCTTTTCTCACGGAAGCCAGCGCCGCCTCATACCTGCTGGGACTGCCGGAGTCCTCAGAGCTACAGGAGCCCTGACATGCACCTTGACGAATTAATCATCGGCCAGTATTTTCCGGGAAACTCGCTGCTTCACCGCGCTGACCCGCGCCTGAAGATCACCGCTGTGTTCATCTACGTGGCCGGCCTCTTTCTGGCGGGAGGCTATGCCGGCCTGCTGATCATGGCAGCGGGGTTGCTGCTGGCGCTTCTCCAGGCGCGGGTGCCGCCGCGCTGGCTTTACCGGAGCGTCCGGCCGGTGGCGGTGCTGCTCCTGATGACCTTTCTGTTTCAGTTGTTTCTTCATGGCGGTCCCCTGCTGGGACGGTTGGGACCGGTGCCTCTTTACCGGGATGGCGCCAGAGACGGTGGTTACCTGGCGCTCAGGCTGCTGCTCCTGGTTCTGGCCGGGATTGTCCTCAGTTTCACGACACCGCCCGTGGCGCTCACCGATGCCTTCGGCAAGATGATGGCGCCGCTGGCAAAACTTAAGGTTCCCGCCTACGAACTGGCGCTGATGATGACGATCGCGCTCCGGTTCATTCCCACGTTGCTGATGGAAGCCGACCGCATCATTAAAGCACAGGCCGCCCGGGGCGCCTCACTGGCGAGCGGCGGCCCGGCAAGGCGCGCCCGGGCGCTCTTGCCGGTGCTGATCCCCCTGTTTATCTTAAGTTTTAAGGACGCCGACGATCTGGCCATGGCGATGGAGTCGCGCTGCTGGCGGGGCGGGAAGGGGCGCACC
>JACWAM010000066.1 GCA_014874265.1 Thermoleophilia bacterium
AAAAACAGCGTAAATCAGAGGTAGGAACCGAAAAGATGCGGTCCATGGCAGGAAATAGAACTTAAAGCGGTAAGTCAAGTAGATAAACATCTTCTGTCAACTGAAACCCGAGTGTTGCATCAAATTATTAGAGGTGCCCTTTATTTATTTCGGACACTTTGGATCTGTTTAAAATAGTTTTTCGCTCCGCCTTGCTACCAATCACTTATTAGACGGATTCTCAAACTTAGATGGGTGACGCCGGAAAAAGATTCAGTCCGATTGATCATACCCGAAAACCAGGCCGGCAACCCGAACTTGTCCATTCTGGCGCCGCCAGGGATGATCGGATATTTCATCAGCGAGGCCTCGGGGCGCGGAGCATGTGCCGTCAATACCTCGGCAGACTCTCGGCCAGCTCCCAGCCGCGCTTCGGCGCCACCGTGAGCGACTGTTTCTTCGCCGCGGGAGCGGCCGCCGGCCACCAGCTGACGGAAACCCGCTCCTGGCTGCGGACCTTTCCAAAGCGGGCGGTCAGAGCCGCCGCTTCATCAATGGTGGCTCTATCCTCCGCCGGCAGGCCCTTGATCACCGTCGTGGGGCCGGTGATTCCCTCAACGGCCATCAAAAAGTCTCCGCTCCGCGCCAGCGACTCGATCTTTCTGGTCTCCTCTTCGTTTCGCGGAATAATTATTTTCCGGCCGCTTGAAGACAAAAACAGGCGTCCCAGCTTGAGAGCCTGGATGTCCGCTACCGGAGGCTCGGGCTCTTCCTCCAGGAGCAGCTTCAGCCGGGCGGCAAAGACGGGGTCGCACAGGAGGCATCCGCCCGCCGGACAGGGGTAGTCGTTGACGCCCAGCTCAGCCGCCAGTTGCATCTGCGGCTTGCGGGAGCGGCCCTCGATCGCCATCATCCGGTTGCGGTCGATCCATCCCTCCCGCTCAGGTATGGTGGGCTCAAACAGATGCGCCGAAAGCGGCCGCACGACCAGTCCCTCCAGGCCGGACTCCTTCTCGATAATCCGCATGGCTTCCGGACGCTGCGACATCGGCCGCTCCCCCCAGACTTCGCCGGTAACAAGGAAATCCGCTTCGACGTCCCGCATATAGGCGGCGGCGCGGCGGAACATGCTGATGCGGCAGTCGAGACAGGGGTTGAGTCCGCGGCCGTAACCGTGGCGGGCATTCCTGACCGCTTCCAGGATCTCTTTGGTGGCGTTCAGCACCTTGAGCGGGATGCCGTATTCCTCAGACGCCTGCCTGGCTTCGGACCGGCAGCTGCTTTTGGCCGTGCAGGTGCAAAAGACGGTAACGAAATTAACCGCTTTCAGCCCGATCCCCTGCGCCAGCATCATCTTGACCGCCAGCCGGCTGTCCAGTCCTCCGGATAGCAGGGCAACCGCTTTTCTTTTTTCCTCTGTATTCGTATTCATTTCCTGCAAAAACTCAACTTTATGCTATACATTAAACATGTTGATCATGCATTTCCCAGATTTCCCAGGTGTAACCCCGGGCATTTCGCCGCGCTTCAGCATAAACTCCGCGAGGGTCTGCTTTTAGTGCCGGAGCAAGGAGCAGATTCCCCGGTCGCCAAGGCGCTCCCGGAATGACAAATCAGAAGCTTCCTAAAGCCAGTTGCATGATCAGTTTAAACATTAAGCGTTTAACTTTAAACGACCTCAATTTCAATGTCCGACCTCGACAGGAGCGCCGCCGTTACACCATCGCCCGGCTTGAGCGTACCGGTGAACGTGCCGTCATAAATCCGGCCGGCTCCGCAGGAAGGGCTTCCGGATTTAAGCAGGGCCCGCCGGCAATCATGCTGTCTGGCGATATCGAGCACCCTTCCCGCCCCGAGCCGGAACGCCTCGGTAAGGTCGCTTCCCGAGCGGGACAGGACGCTGGCATTGCCGTCCAGAACACCGTCGCCGTCGCCGCCGGCAATCTCAGCGGGCTCCCTGGGAGTGGCAAGGCCGCCAAGCTGCTCCGGGCAGACGGGCACTGCCTTTCCCGCTTTGACCAGCTCTATTCCTTCCGGCGCTGGCCGGCCGCGCCCGTCATAGCCGCATGGCATCCCTGCCAGACAGGCGCTGACAATAATCTTTTTTAAACCGGATTTTGGCTTCTGGAAGCTGGGCATTGGATCAAATCCATTGTGATGTAAGCCGTTTTAAAATTCCAACCTCCAAAATCAAGCATCCGCTCGTTGTGCTTGCAGCCGGCCGCGCGGATGCGCCTGTTTGAGACAGGCACAAAATAGCAGATCGGCTGGACCACGTAAAACTGACGTTCGCGCGGCGGAAAAAAACGGGATGAGAGCGTTCAGGACAATTTCCGAGATGTAAATATTTCTGGCAAGACGCTTTTGGGATTGTTATAATCTCTTATTCTGTATATAGGGGCGTGCGTGTTCAGGAGCGCCGGCGGGCAGCCTTTTGTTTTTATGTTTTGGAGGCGGCGGTAGCCGGGTAAGAAGATTTATCGGGAACAGTTTGTGCAGTCAACCAAAAATGGAAGGGTAACGCTGGGCCGAGAAGCAGCAAAAAATGCAGAGTTTCCCAGATTGCCGCGGTTAAGATCGCTGGCTCCGGCCAAGCTCGCCGGCATAGCTGTGGGATTGGTTGTCTTTTTAGCAATTCTTGCTTTTGTCCTCGCGGTAGCAATCTTCCCGCCCGGGATTTCCATCAGCCCCGCAAATGCGGCGACCGAAGTCAGGCCTCACGACCAGTACCTGGAAATCAACACCAGCAGCTGGGGCGCGTCCGTCGCTAGCGTCACCGTCATGGAAAAGAACGTGGGCTCAGACGGCAGCCTGGATGGCGGCCGCCTGATTGACGGTCATCTCCAGGGCAATCGGTTCGTGGCCGCCGACGGGTCAAATCCGCTGATAGCCAACGCCCGGTACACGGTCACGGTTACCGGAAAAGTCAAAAAGCTTGGTTTGACCGGGGTGACCACCAATCAGGTTCAGGAGACCTCAACTTTCAGCACTGTCGTTACGCCGATGCCGGTAATTCCGCAAGACGGACTTATTGTCAAGCCGGGCGGACAGGAGCTGCAGCTGAAGTGGAACGTTCCCATCAGCAGCTTCGATTACAAGGTGGACGGGATTCAGAGCACTTCATCAATCAGCCAGAGTGATCCCAAAGTGGCGGTGATCAAACTGGCAAACATGGAGCAGGGCAAGAAATACCCGATCACCATCCTTTCCGCAACATCCAAAAATGGCGCCCAGATGAACCAGCCGGTCGTAACCACCGTGAGCACGCCGGCGCCACTCACAGTCACTTTCACTCCCGGAGACGGATCTATTAACGCCAGCACCGATGTTTATCCCACTATCCAGTTTAGCGAGCCGGTGGCTAATCCGGACATCGCGGATCAGGTTGTCAGCGTCGACCCCAAGGTAGCCGGCGCCTGGAGCTGGGCGGCCGCCAACAAGCTTCAGTTTGTGCCGGCCAGGAACTGGAGTCAGATGCAAGACATCACAGTCAGGCTCGCGGGTGGCCCGTCGCGGTTTACCGGGGTCAGCGGCGGGTTTATCAATGGCGATCAGCAGGCAACGTTCACTACGGCGCCAGCTAAAGCAATTGATGTCAACGTTACGACTGAGACGGTGACGCTACTGGAAAACGGCAATCCGATTGACTCGTTTTTGTGCGCCAGCGGCGCCGCCAGCACTCCGACCCCGCTGGGCGACTGGACCATCTATGCCAAGCTGCCTTCCGTTGATATGCGCGGCCCCGGCTATTTTGCCCCGCATGTGCCATGGGTGATGGTTTTCGACGGCGACTACACGCTGCACGGCAATTACTGGAACACCACTTTTGGCGTCAGGGGGTCGGGCGGCAGCCATGGCTGCGTCGGAATGCCTCCAGCTACTGCCAAGCGTGTTTATGACTGGGCGCCGATCGGAACTCCGGTACACATTCACGAGTAAGGGTCTACTCAAAAGACCTATTCTGCTACGGCTAAGAACCGGACCTTGGACATTGGACCTTGGGTTATGGATCATCATCAAGGTTTGGTTTTTATCCAAAATCCAATATCTATGTTCCAGCATCTGCTTAACGACCTTTTCGCTCGGCCTCGCTACGAATATCCTTTTGCGGTAGACTCTGATCTGATTCAAAGGCCTGCTCTCTGCGGCTGGCCGCAAAGGTATCAAGGCGGATACGCAGTCTTCCTCCTGAAGGGAACCATTAAATAAACCGCAAACCGGAAACCTGTCAATGAAGGTAAAAAAGCTGCCTAAAGTCAAGATATGCGGTCTAACAAGCCCTGAAGACGCCCGCCGCGCCGCAGCGGCCGGCGCCTGGGCAGTGGGCGTGATCTTTGCGCCGGAAAGTCCGCGGTGCGTTTCCATTGCGGAGGCAGCAAAGATCATGGCGGCGGTGCCGGCAGGCGTGCAAAAAGTCGGAGTTTTTGTCAACACCTCTGAGGAGGAGATCGCCGCCGCGGTCCGCCGCTGCGGTCTTACCGCCGTACAGCTGCACGGCAAGGAAACTCCCGAGTTCTGCCGCCGCATTGGCGGCGCTACCGGCGCCGCTGTGATCAAAGCGGTTCGCGTCTCCGGGCCGGAGTCGCTCGAGTGCGTTGCCTCATTTGACACCGAATTCATTCTGCTGGATACTTATCATCCCGGGAGCCGGGGTGGCACCGGGAAGCAATTCGACTGGGGGCTGGCCGCGAAGCTGCCGGCGGCAGCCCGCCGGGAAAAGGTTATCGTCTCCGGTGGTCTGGACGCCCGGAATGTGGTTGAGGCCCTGGATGCTGTCGGCCCTTATGCGGTCGATGTGTCCAGCGGCGTCGAGTCTGCTCCTGGCGTAAAAGATCCCGGCGAGCTGGAGAGGTTGTTTGACACGTTAAGAGAGATGAAAAAATGAGCACACCCGTTCGTTTTGGACCTTATGGCGGCCGTTACGTTCCCGAGACGGTGATTCCGGCGCTGGATGAGCTGACCGCCGCTTACGAGCGCCTGCGGGGCGACCCCGGCTTTCAGGCACAGCTGGCGGAACTGCTAAAGAATTTTGTCGGCCGCCCCACGCCGCTTTATCTTGCTGAACGCCTTGGCGCCCGCCTGGGCGGTCCCCGGGTTTATCTTAAGCGCGAAGATCTGGCGCACACTGGCGCCCACAAGATCAATAATACCGTCGGTCAGCTGCTTCTGGCCGTGGAAATGGGTAAGCGCCGCATTATCGCCGAGACCGGCGCCGGCCAGCATGGCGTCGCTACAGCGACGTCGGCGGCGCTGTTTGGGCTGCCGTGCGCTATTTATATGGGGGAGAAAGACATTGCCCGCCAGGAGTTAAACGTGGTCAGAATGAAGTTGCTGGGGGCTGAGGTTATCCCGGTGGCGTCCGGCAGCCGCACGCTCAAGGACGCCATGAACGACGCCATCAGGGACTGGGTGACCAACGTGTCAGATACATATTACGTGATCGGCTCCGTGGCCGGACCGGCGCCTTATCCGGCAATCGTGCGCTACTTCCAGAGCGTTATCGGACACGAGGCCCGGGAGCAGATTCTGGCGGCCGAAAACCGGTTCCCCACTGAGCTGATCGCCTGCGTCGGCGGTGGCAGCAACGCCATGGGGCTGTTTTCCGCCTTTCTTGACGAGGATGTCCGCTTAACCGGCGTCGAAGCCGCCGGCGAAGGACTTGATACCGGCAAACACGGCGCTTCGATCGAGCGGGGGCGCCGCGGAGTTTTGCACGGCTCCCTTTCCTACGTGCTACAGGATGCCTACGGACAGATCCTGGAAGCTCATTCTATTTCGGCCGGCCTTGATTACCCGGGGGTGGGCCCGGAACATTCCTTCCTGCATGACGAGGGCCGCGTCCGCTATGACTCGGTCACCGACCGCGAGGCGCTCAATGCTTTCACCCTGCTTTCCGGGGTGGAGGGCATTATCCCGGCGCTGGAGAGCGCGCACGCGATCGCCTATCTGGTGAAGCACGCGGACCGTTTTTCCCGGGATGACCTGGTGATTGTCAATCTGAGCGGCCGCGGCGACAAGGACGTCCATCAGGCCGCCCGGGTGCTGGGAATGATCAGTTGAGCCGCCTGGAGCAACTCTTCCGTGAGCGGCAAAAAAAGTCGCTGTTGATGCCTTACATCACCGGCGGTTATCCGACGGTCCATGAGTGCCGTCATCTGCTGGAAGCATTTATTGCCGGCGGCGCCGACATGATCGAGATGGGGGTGCCTTTTTCCGATCCTCTCGCCGACGGTCCGGTGGTACAGGCGTCGACGCAGAAAGCCCTGGATGAGGGCGTCACGCCCGATGACGTCCTCGCTATTGCCGCCGGCTTTAGCGGGCGGCTGCCAGTTGTCTTGTTGGTATACTACAACTGCGTTTTTGCCTATGGTCAGGAGCGGTTCGCCGCGGCAGCCGCGGCGGCCGGCGTGGCCGGCCTGATTGTTCCCGATCTTCCGGTTGACGAAGCGGATGAATTTATTAATATCTGCCGGTCCCGCGGGTTGGATCCTGTCCTCCTGGTAGCGCCGACAAGCACGGCCGAGCGGATTCGCATGATCGCCGCGCAGGCATCCGGCTTTATTTACTGCGTCTCGGTAGCCGGAGTGACCGGCGCCCGCACTTCACTTAGCGATCAGCTGCCTGATTTCCTCGGTCGCGTCCGGGCGGTAACCAGCGCGCCGCTGGCGGTGGGCTTTGGCGTATCGACCCCGGAGCAGGCAGCCATGGTTGCCGAACATGCCGACGGTGTCATTATCGGCAGCAAGCTGATCAGCATGGTCGCCGACGCCGGCGACATCGACATCGCCGTCAAAGCGGTGGAGAGTTTTCTGTCACAGGTGAACGAGGTGATAAAATGAAATCTGCTTCCCCCAAGGAGATCTCCAATTCCACCCTCGCTTTTCCGGAGGCGCTCAAGGAACTGATGGCGTTCCGGAATATCAGCTACCGTCGGCTGGCCACCCGGACGAAGCTCTCGGCCGGGTACCTGAATCATCTCGCCTGCGGCACCCGCGCCGTCCCGTCCGACCTCGTCATCAAGACAATGGCGCGGGCGCTCAGGGTAAAACCAGAGTACTTTTTTGAATACCGCCAGCGAGGACTGCAGCGCGAACTCCTCCAGCAGCCTCATCTGGCCGACCGGCTGTACGATTTTGTCGTCGCTGACAAGCCGCTGCCGCGGGATTTTAAGTCCGTACTGGAGAGCGCGCGTAGCAAGTGAAGCGGCTGCTGGTTCTGCGGAAAGCGACATAAATACGGCACCGATGCAAACGGTCAGCAGTTGAAAATGGTACCGGGCAGAATTTTGACTTTAATTTGCAGTCAATGTATAGAAAGTTGACTTAGCCAAATCAATCGCATTAACGATAAGCGTAACCATCCAAGGCAATTATTTGATAAATGGAGAAGTTGATTCCAAGCGATGAAATGGTGAGGCAGTGGCTGGCGGCAAAAGTTGACCGGGAGCGTTACGAACACAGCCTCCGAGTGATGGAGCTGATACCGAAGCTGGCGCGGGCGCACGGCGTTGCCGGAGATCTTCTCCGGATGGCGGCTCTGCTTCACGACGCCGCCCGGGGGATGACCGACGCTGAGATGCTGGCGGCCGCTCGGCGGTGGTCTTTAGAGGTACGTTCGGTGGACCGGGACTGCCCGGTGCTGCTTCACGGCAGGTTGGCGGTGGTGATGGCGGGCCAGGAACTGGGTCTTCACGAGCCGGCTGTGGTGAGCGCCATCCTTTTTCATACATCCGGCGATCCGGAGATGTCACTCCCGGACAAGCTCTTCTTTCTCGCCGACATGATCGAGCCGGCCCGCCGCATGCCGGGGGTCAAGGAGTTGCGGGCGTTGTCTTATACGGATGCAAACGCAGCCATGCTGCTGGCGATCGAAATAAACAAGAAACACCTCGCTGCAAAAGGCCGCCAGGTGGACCCGGTCACTCTCGAACTGGAACGGGTCTTGAAGATTGCTGCCGGCATATAGACTAAACGTAGACTGAATTTAATTCTCTTGTTGGAGAGAAGATATTTGACCGGCCGCGGTCACGATGTAACCCCGTAAGCGGACTCCATTTTTATCCCCACTGGACTGTAATAAAGATGGTTAGCGCTGTCCTGAAGCGAACCGCCAGCCGTTGCCACGGCCCGATCCTGACGGATTCCATTAATTGACCATCGTAATATTTTAATGGTATGTTGATTCTCATTCCTGATGGGAAAAAACCAGAGATACCAATTGAACCAGCTTAAGGAAAACCTAAGTCCAAAAATTGGCGGGAGTGGCGGAGGCGACGAATCGTCACGCCGCCAGATGTTGTTGATTACGGGCGCATTCTTGCTGGTGCAGCTGTTTATCTGGTCAGAGGTGTTTCAGAATTTCTGGTTTGTCTCAAAGGCCACTGTTGACGTGCATGAATATTATCGGTATGCTCAATACATCGCCGCCGGGTTCTGGCCCTATCGCGATTTTTCCGTCGAGTATCCGCCGCTAAGCTTGCTGTTTTTTTATTTGCCCCGGTTGATTTCCACACAGGTGATCATTTGGGGGGCGGGATTTAACAGTTATTATTATTGGTTCCAGGCCGAAACCTTTCTGTTAAGTTGTGGTTCTGTAATAGCGATCGCCGCAACTGCCTGGCATATCTGGCGCAGTCGAGCCAAGCTAACAGCGGCTTTGCTTTCTTATTCAATATTTATTGTTGCCAATGGCAGCCTGGTAGAGGTCAGATTTGACATTGCCGTCGCCTTTTTGCTCATAGCCAGCATAGCCTTTTTCATCCGGGGGAAAAAATCAACGGCGTGGGTTTTTTTGGGCCTGGGTTTTTCGTTAAAAGTTGTGCCAATTCTGGTGGCGCCGCTCTTCCTCATTATTCATTTTCATAAAGGCGAAAAAAAGGAGATGTGGCGGGGGCCTTTGCTGATGACGGCAACGATAGCGGTTTTATTTCTTCCGTTCATCTTCTCCGGGGCCAGCGGGGTGATGAGATCTTTTCTCAATCTTGACCGGCGGCCGCTTGAGGTAGAAAGCAATTTGGCGCTCCCGTACCTCTGGGCGGGAAACCTTGATCATCAGCCCGTGAAAACTGACATCCATTTTGGATCCTTCAATATCGTGCCGAGCTACGGAACTGCGGTGGGGATTGCGGCGGCGATAATCCTGCTGTCGTTACTGGAGATCTCTTATATGCGATTTACAAACAGCTTTCCAAATAAGCAGAATTGGCAAGTTAATTTGATTCGCTATACAACGATAATAATGGCCGCCTTCATCGTGTTTGGGAAGGTTTTTTCGCCGCAATATCTGATCTGGCTGATTCCGCTCGTGTCATTGATGATGCCCGCGGGCAAAAAGGCGGTTGCGGGGTTGTTTGCGGCCACATTGTTGCTGACGCAGTACGAATTTCCCTATCATTGGGCTCAAATGGCTCAATTTGAAAGGTTCATGCTGGCCGAGGTCACCTTGAGAAACGTGCTGCTGATAATCATTTTGGTTTTGCTCCTTTTTTATCGTGAAGATCTTCAACGCTTTCATGCCAGAACTAGAGCAAGGCGGCGCAAGGGACGATTGGAGGAAGGATAAAATGCCGGCTTTCGATATCGTCAACAAAGTTGACTTGCAGGAAGTGGATAACGCCGTCAATATGACAAAAAAGATGATTGCCACCCGTTACGATTTTCGCAAGTCACGGACGGAAATAACGCTGAACAAGAAGGAAATGTCCATCCGCATCTTGACGGAAGACAGTATGAAGCTAAAAGCGGTTCAGAGTGAGCTGTATACTAATCTATCAAAAAGAAGCATTGATCCCAAATCGATCGACGCCGGCGGGCCGCAGCCGGCGGCGGGCGACATGCTCAGGCTTGATGCCCGCATCATCAACGGCATCGATGCCGATATAGCCAGGAAAATCGTCAAGATGATCAAACAGATGAAGCTGAAGGTGCAGGCGAAGATCATGGATGACCAGGTACGCATTAGCGGCAAGAAGATCGATGATCTTCAGGCGGTCATCAAATTGCTCAAGGAAAGCAGCCTCGATGTGCCGCTTCAATTCATCAATATGAAAACCTGATCGGGGACGATGGCGTTTTTTTAAGCGCCCGGCATCCGGCAAAAGCCTGCAGCAGTTGCCGCGGAATAACGCGGCAACACTATTTTTGATGCGAGAACTCTTCCGCTTCCGATACTGACACCCTCAGATTAACCCGCTCAAATTTAAGCGAAGCTGAATTAAGGCAATAGCGCAAGCCCGTCGGCGGCGGCCCATCCTTAAATACGTGGCCCAGGTGGGCGTCGCAGCGGGCACACCTCACTTCTGTGCGAACGACCCCTTGACTGGTGTCTTTGACAGCGACGACATGCTCCGGATCTACCGGCTCCCAGAAGCTGGGCCAGCCGGTGCCGGAGTGGTACTTGGTCTCGGAGCTGAACAGCGGCAGGCCGCAGCAGACGCAATGGTAGATTCCCGGCTCGTAGAAGTCGTCATATCTGCCGGAAAACGCGCGCTCCGTGCCTCCCTGGCGGGCCACCCGGAACTGCTCGTGGGTAAGTAGCCGGCGCCATTCCTCATCGCTTTTTCGGATTTTTTCCATTTTAACTCCTTAGATAAAATTTGGTTTTATTATTGACAACCTGGGCATGTCTTTCCCCGGGTTTTCAAAGCTGTTTATTTGACTTAACTTTGCCTTATTTCCTAAAAATAAAACCCTTTGATGCCGCTAAAAACGGACCGTCACCGGGAAAGATAAACAGAACCGCTTTAACGCCGCCGCATCAAAGGCGCGGGAATCCAAAGGAGGCAATATGACCAAAGACGATGGAGGCCGTGATACCGGGGGCAGGGATTGGGAGCAGCTTTACGGCAACGAGCCGGTAGAGTCGCTTCCCTGGTTTTATCCGGAGCTTGACCCTGATTTTCAGCGGGAGCTGGAAAATAGGGGCGTTCATCAAGGCGAAGCGCTCGATCTTTGCACCGGGCCGGGCACGCAGGCGGTTGCGCTGGCGGCGCGGGGATTTACCGTTACGGCTACGGACATTGCCGAAACCGCTCTTGTCAAAGCCGGCCAGAGGGCCCGCCAGGCCGGCTTGCACATAAATTTCCAGCAGAACAATATCCTCGACAATCGTCTTGAAACAAAATTCGATTTTGTTATCGACCGCGGCTGTTACCATGTATTTCCTGCCGGAGACAGAAAAAAATACGTGCGCGCTGTGGCGAACCTGCTCCGTCCTGGCGGTTTTCTGCTGCTTAAATGTTTCAGTAACAGACAGAAAGGGAATTTGGGACCGTACCGGATCCATCCGGAAGAGATCGATGAGTTTTTCCAGCCATCCTTTGCCGTCTTGTCGATTAAACATACCGTCTTCCCCGGTCACAAGCCGGAGCCAAAAGCGCTGTTTTGCGTTCTGCGTAAGCGGGACTAAAGATATCTTCCCGCGGGCAGGTTATGTACGGCTAACAAGCTTCCCGCTGAAAAAAAGAATCAAAAGACCGCTGCCTGCGTCTATAAGCTCAGTCTGGCAAATCTCAGGTCAGGCAAGTCGCAATTTTCAAAGCTAACATGTACAGGAGGAAAAACAATGGAGGAGACTAAGACTCTCAGTTTCGATGTTCATCTCGATCAGCCGTATGACCAGGCGATTGACACGCTGGCGGCGGCGCTTAAGGAGGAAAGCTTCGGAGTCCTGACGCGGGTGGATGTGCACGCGACTCTTAAGGAGAAACTGGGCGCCGAATTTCGCGAATATTCCATTCTGGGCGTCTGCAACCCGCGGCTGGCGCACCGGGCGCTGTCGCACAAGAGCGAGGCGGGTCTGATGCTGCCTTGCAACGTCACCGTGGAGGCTGATCCGTCGGGGGGCTCCATTATCAGGATTGCCGACCCGGACGCATTCATGAAAAGCAGCGGTTTTGACCAGGACCCCCTGTTGAGCGAAGTGGGGACAGAGGCGCGGGCGCGGCTGATGCGGGTGGCGGAGAAGCTGCGCTCCCTTTGAAGTTCGACCGCACCCCGGCCAGAAAAACAATCGAAGCGGCGCTGGCCGCCGTCCGGAGCAGGGGTGTCGAGGCCGAGCTGGTCCCTGATCGTGCGGCCGCGTTAGCCCGGCTTGTGGAGATGATACCGCCCGGATCATCCGTGATGATGGGCGCCTCGGTCACTCTCGAACAGATCGGCTTTGTCGATCTGATTATCGCCGGAAGCCATAAGTGGATCAATTTAAGAGGCAATCTGCTGGCGGAGCCGGACCCGGCCAGACAGGCCGAGATGCGGCGTCAAGCCACCCTCGCTGAGTTTTTTCTGGGAAGCGTACACGCGATAACTGTAAGCGGGCAGCTCGTGACGGCGTCCGCTGCCGGCAGCCAGCTGCCCGCTTACGCTTTCAGTTCACCCAATGTAATCTGGGTGGCCGGAGTCCAGAAGATTGTCCCCGGCTTCGACGGCGCTCTTGCCCGGATCAGGGAATACGTCATGCCGCTTGAGGATGCCCGCATGAAAAGCACCGGCGCCGCCGGCACCGTTCTGGGGAAGATGTTGATCTTCGAGCGGGAAACGAATCCCTGGCGGCGGGTGAGGCTGATCCTGGTTGAGGAAGTGCTAGGGTACTAAGATGCCAAGCCCGGCGGGAGATTTATGGGCAGCCGAGCGAAATTCTGCGGGCAAGGATGAATCAACACAACAACACAACCACGTTCAACGTTTAGCGTTTGACGAGATGAAAAATGCCCCCTCAAGAGAGGAGGCATTTTTGGTGCAGCTGGAGCTGGTATTGCTTTGAGCTGAAGTTAAATCAAGAGGAGGAGCCGCCTCCGTTTCCGCCGGCGTTGTTATTGCTGGCGCCGGCGCCGCCATTCCCGCCGCCAATGCCAAAGAAGCCACCCGTGGAGCCGGCCGGCAGGACCTCGATATTCTTTGCCGCGACGCTGCCATCAGGATTGGGGGTGCCGCTGGCGGCCACCCTGTCTCCCGCCTTCAGGTCGCTGCTGGAGCCGGTGTCCATCTTGCCGATGGTTGTCGAGCCGGAATAATAGACGGTCCTGGTGCCGCCGCTTTGCAACTTGACAGTGATGCTCTGGCTATCCATCGAGAGGATAGTGCCGGCGGCAGCCCCGCTGCCACCGGTCCCGCCGCGGTACCTCACGCCGTTACCGGACCGGCCGGCAAACAGCGACCTTAATTGACTAGAACTGGGCGTGCTCGGGGTTCTGCTCTCGCCGTACTTCATGCCGCCGAAGAACATGCCGCCGCCGACCACCAGGATGGCGGCAATGCCGATCCCGAGTATGTTCTTGCCGATTCCCTGTGCCATTTCCGTTCTCCTTTTTCTCTGTTTTTATTCGTACCGGAGCGCCACGATCGGGCTCAGGTTAGCAGCCCGCCGGGCCGGATAGTAGCCGAAAACAATGCCGATCATCGCGGAGACACCGAAGACGAGGATAACCGACATCAGCGAGAAGCTTGTTGCCATCCCGCCAAATTTTGTTATTGACAGCGACGCGATAAATCCCATCACGATCCCGATGGCGCCGCCAAGGAAAGTCAGCATGACCGCCTCGGACAGAAACTGCAGGCTGATGTCGCTCTTTTTGGCGCCTACGGATTTGCGCAGTCCGATCTCGCGCGTCCGCTCCGTGACAGTGGTCAGCATCATGTTCATGATGCCGATTCCTCCCACCAGCAGCGAGATGCCGGCGATCGAAGCGAGCAGCAGGGTCAGTGTCTGCGTGACGCTGGAAGCGGCGTTGATGATGTCCGTCTGGTTCATGATGTTGAAATCCGCCAGCAGCGGGTTGGAGATCTTGTGCCGCTGCAGGAGCAGATCGGTAATCTGCTGCTGATCCGAAGCCATCGCGTCCTGGCTGGGCGCCGATACGCTGATGCTGCTAACGTACGAGCCTCCCATAATGAAGTGTTGCATCGATGTGAGCGGGATGTAAATGGCGTCGTCGGGACTATTAAACCCGGAGCTTCCCTTCGATTGCGTTATGCCGATCACCTTGAAAACGACGCTGCCGACCCGGATTTGCTGGCCGATGGCGTTGGCGCCCGTGCCGAAGAGGTCATCGCGGGCGCTGGGGCCGAGCACCGCCACCTTTGCGGAGCTCTTGTTCTCGCTGTTGGTGATGAAACTGCCGCTGTCGATGGCTACATTCCGGACGGCCGTGTAATCGGGAACCGTGCCGATGATCTGCGTGTAAGTGTTGGTGCCTTTGGCGGTCACCTGCTTGCGGGTATCCAGCTCCGGCGCCACCTTGACACCGGAAACATTTGAGGCGAGGGCGTCGGCGTCCGCCTGCGTCAGCGTCTCGGAGCTGCCCCGGCCGGCGCTAATGCCGCCGGCGCTCCGCTGAGCGCCGGGCATGACTTCAATCAGGTTTGACCCGATCGCCTGGATATTGCTCTGGATGGTGGCCTGCGCTCCCTGGCCAACCGAGATCATGGCGATGACGGAGCCGATGCCGACGATGATGCCGAGCATGGTCAGCCCCGAGCGCACCTTGTTGCTGGAAAGGAACCAGAAAGTCTGTTCTATCAAGTCACGAAAGCTCATACGCTCTCAATCAGCAGCCGCGGAAGATTCTGCCGCGGATCGATCAGGCAGTCCTTTGTTTCGGAGGATATTTTCATCGAATCCGGCGGCTTCATTATTTTGGCGGTCTTCAACGATGCGGCCGTCACGGATTGTGATCACCCGCTCGGCGTAGGCGGCGATCTCCGCCTCATGAGTGATCAAGACGATCGTACGGCCTTCGCTGTGAAGCTGGAGGAATGTTTCCATGACGATTTTCTCGGTTTTGCTGTCAAGATTACCCGTGGGCTCATCGGCCAGGATCATCGAGGGATTGGTCACCAACGCCCGCGCGATGGCGACGCGCTGCTGCTGACCGCCGGAAAGCTGGTTGGACCGCTTGAAGAAGGTGGTTTCGTCGAGGTCTGTATTCAGCAACGCCTCCTGAGCCAGCTGTTCCCGGTCGCTTGCCGCCACCCCCGCATACATCAGCGGCAGGCAGACGTTCTGGATTACCGTTGCCCGGGGGAGCAGGTTAAATGCCTGAAAGACAAAGCCGATTTTTTGGTTTCTCAGCTCCGCCAGCTCATCGTCGCTAAAATCCGACACGTCCTCGCCGTCAAACAGGAGGCGACCGTTGGTGGGGGTGTCAAGGGCGCCAAGGATGTGCATCAGCGTCGACTTGCCAGAACCCGACGGACCGATGATGGCGACGAACTCGCCGTCATCAATCCGGAAGGAGATGCCTGCGAGCGCGATCGTTTCCAAGTCATCGCTGGCGTATGTCTTGGTGATTTCGACGCATTCGATCATCGATGTGCTGATCGCCTGGCTTTCTAGCCGCCACTGCGATAGATGCCGCCGCTCCCGAGCGCGCCGCCGGCGCCGCCGCCAAGGCCGCGGAAGTTCGTGCTTCCCGACGAGCCTGAGGAGCCGGAACTGGCGTTGGGGTTAATTGTCTGGGTGACGACGGTATCTCCCTCTTTGAGGCCGCTATCGATCTCGATCGAGGTGTCGTTGCTGAGGCCGGCGGTGACGATCTGATCCTTGGGCGTGCCGTTAACCATAACCTGTACGTACTGGGTGCTGCCCTCTGTCTTAACGGCGGAGCTGGGGACGGTCAGAACATCCTGCTTGACCGCGGTGGTGATTTCTGCGTTGACGCTCATTCCCGGCTTGAGCCGCGCGTCGCCGGTATCCAGAGTGATCGTCACGTTGTAATTGACCACGCCGGAGCTGACCGTGCCAGATGAATCGATGCCGGTCACCTTGCCGGTGAGGGAGAGTCCGTCGATAGCGTCGAAGGTCAGGGTCGCTTTTTGACCAATTGCTACATTTGTAATGTCAACCTCACTGACCTGAACGGTGGCGGTCATGGAGCCGAGATCATCGATGACAATAGGCACCGACGACCCGCCGGAACTGCCCGACCCGCCGGAACTGCCCGACCCGCCGGAAGCACCGGAAGCACCCGAGCCGCTCGAACTGCTTGAATTGCTCGAAGAGGAAGAGGAAGACGACGAGGAACTGCCAGAACCGCTGCCGACCGAGTCTCCGTTACTGACGTTGACCTCCATCACCGTGCCGTTCATCGGCGCCGTGACCGTGCGCTTGCCGGCCGTCTCTTGCTGGATCTGATAATCGGCCTGGGCAGCCGTCAGGTTTGAATCGGCCGCCGATACCGCTGAATTGGCGGCGCTTACCTTGGAAGAGTCTGATGCGGCTGTCTCACTGGCGGCCTGGTTCTGCTGCCGAGCCTTCGTCAGGTTGGCCTGCGCCTGCGACAGGCTTGCCTGGGCCTGCTGCAGTTTCTCCAGGTTGTCCGGTGTCGGTGATGCGTTATAGGCATTCTGAGCGATGTTGACTTGCGTCTGGGCAGCGTTGATCTGGCTCTGGAGAGCGGTAATATTGGCGGCGGCTGGCGATCCCGCCGCGCCGCTATCGTTATCAAGCTGGGTCTGAGCCTGGTCCGCCTGCGAACTCGCTGAATCCACCTGGCTCTGCGCCTGCGCCACGGAGGCGGCCGATTTGCTTAAATTGTCGTCCAGCTGATCGTTGACAATATCAAACAGCACCTGGCCTGCTTTGACAGTATCGCCTGGTTTTACCGCCAGGTTGGCGACGGTTCCGGAAACCTGCGCCGTCACGTTGCAGCTGTTTGCCGCTGTCACGTTGCCAC
Source organism: Thermoleophilia bacterium (assembly GCA_014874265.1). Taxonomy (GTDB): domain Bacteria; phylum Actinomycetota; class Thermoleophilia; order BMS3ABIN01; family BMS3ABIN01; genus JACWAD01. The sequence continues at coordinate 16,649 of JACWAM010000066.1, forward strand.
TGGCGGATACCGACGATGCGATCATTCCTTTTTGCGCGGTGGCGGTAACGTATTGAACCTGGTCGCTGCTGCCGCGGGCCTTCCAGGCAAAATACCCGCCAAGCAGGATCACGACCGCCGCGATAATTAAATAGCGTTTCTTGCGGAACAGCTTTGTGGAGAGCTTGGAAGGCTTCTTGACAGAAAGGCCTGAGTGCAGAGGGGGCTTATGGGAAATATCACTCATAGGAACAGAAGATAGCACCTTTTTGTTATCGCTTTGTTAGATAAATGTAAAATTTTTAGCAACGTTGATGGGATTTTTCCTTCGTTCACATTCCGTGTGATTTAGCCGGGCAGGATGTTCTATCCTTTCGCTGAAACGCTCCGGAAA
>JACWAM010000067.1 GCA_014874265.1 Thermoleophilia bacterium
ATACCTCCTGTTTTTGTTTACTAACAGAAGATATCAGCCGGTTCGGACGGAACCTGAACGAGTTGTATGATCAGTTTTTTATAAGTGTTCCTCAAGCAGCGCTCCGTGCCGGTTCAGGCTTTTCCGTTCCCTGGCATGTGCAGATGGAAACGCACAGCCGGCGAATGCGGCCGGCGCTCCAGGATAATCCGGATGAACCGCTATTCCGGCAGGTCGGTCCGAAGCTGGCGGGCGCCGTGGAGGTATGCATGCCGGATCTCCCTCTTGGCTTTGGGCGAGTATACGTGCATGAGGATGCGGACGCAGCGTTCGACGCTGCCGGCCACCGGAATCTCCTGGGCGCAGAGTAGCGGCGTCTGCGACAGGCCCATGTTGCGGGCGGCCACCGCTGGAAAATCAGAAACCAGGTCGGGCGTGGCCGTAAAAACAATGCTGACGATATCGTCCGGCTCGATGCCGTTGCGGCCCATCATCTCGCGGAGCAGTTCGCCGGCGCCTTCACGAATCTGATTCGGCGTGTCCGCTTCAACCGTGGTAGCGCCGCGGACGGCCACCAGGCGCCAGCCTTCCTCCGTGCTCATTGTCTGCCTGCCGTAACCAGTTTCTGCAACCCTATGACTTCCTTCCTGGTAAGTGGTCTTGTCGCCCCCACGGGCAATTCGTCATCGGTCAGCATTGCGTATCTCTTGCGGTGCAACCGCAGCACCGGGTGGCCAACGGCTTCGAGCATCCGCCGCACCTGCCGCTTGCGGCCCTGATGGATGGTCAACTCCACAATGCTGTTGCCGCCGCGCTTCCCGGTTACGCGCGCTCCAGCGGGCGCCGTCATCCCGTCTTCCAGCCTGACACCGCGGCGCAGTCGCTCCAGCTCCCGCTCGCCGACTATGCCCTCAACATCGGCGAGATATACTTTATCAACCTGGAAGCGCGGATGCATCAGCCGATGGGCCAGAGCTCCATCATTTGTAAGAATGATCAGACCGGTCGTGTCCTGGTCAAGGCGGCCTACCGGAAATAAGCGGGCGCGGCCGGGCGCCATGGTTGTGACCGTCCGGCGCCCCTGCGGATCGCTGGCGGAGCTAATCACGCCGGCCGGCTTGTTAAGCAGATGATATTCAAGCGGCTCCGGCTCCACCGGGCGGCCGTCGAAATAGACAACATCTTCCGGCTCGACCTTGACGCCCAACTCGGTCATGGTCTCGCCGTTTACCATCACCCTGCCCGCCCTGATATATTCTTCGCTCGCCCGCCGCGAGGCGATGCCGGCGCGGGCCAGATATTTTTGAAGCCGTTCAGTCACTTTGAACTAGCGAAAATTCCGGGAATCCGGCGGCTTTTCGTAAAGTGGTGCGTTTCCAGGCGTCATAGTCCAAGCCGGGAAATGCCCCGCCGCCCAAAAAGAAAAGTCGCATTCTTTATTGTCGCTTCTCCGCAGCCAGGTACAGCTTCTCCCGCAGCGCCTCGACATCCTCCGGAGACGCCTCGAATCCATCAATCGGCGGCAGCGACGCCAGATCCGGCAGGCCAAACAGCTTCTCAAAAGCAGCGGTCGTGCGATAGCGGATGGCGCCGGTCTCTTCGTGGCGGCCGGCCTCAGTGAGCAGCCCCTTGTCGACCAGCGTGCCAACGACGGTATCGGCGCCAACCCCCCGGATACGGGCAATTTCCGGCCTGGTTACCGGCTGCAGGTATGCGACTATCGCCAGGGTCTCCATCGCCGCCGGCGACAGGGAGTATTCAACCGGCCGCTCGCAAAACCGCTCGACGGCGCCGCGAGCCTGATCCGCGGTCCGGAAAGTATATCCGCTGGCCACCTCTGCGAAAACGATGCCGGCGCCGGCGCCGGAAAACTTTTGCCGGACGGCCTCGACCGCATGCGCCAGCTCTTCACCTTCAGACCCTGTTACTTCCGCCAGCGTCTCCAGCGGCACCGGCTCCGATGAGATGAACAGAATAGCCTCTATGTCACACATGAGCGTTGGCGTTTCATGATTAATGTTTATGGTTTCAAGTTTACCCATGCCGGCCGCCACTTCCAGCGCGTTTGTTTCAGTTGCCACACTGCTTTCTTCTGACATGAAATCAGCATCAATATCCACTTTCTCAACCGCGATAGCGTCAAGGTTCATTTCCTCGATAGAATGGCCGGCTCGCGCATCTACCTTCATTTCCCGATTCTCTTTTTCATTTGCGTTGCTTTTTTCCAATGTCATTCAAGCCTCCAGCAACTCCGCGATTTTACGTTATACGCAAAAAGTCAAACGTTTAACGTATTGCGCCGGTTCTTCCCGGCCTCGTAAATAAGAATTTGACCAAATATCTGTTCTTGCTCAACTTCCAGCTCGCCGGTATTGAACATCTCCAGCAGCGCAAAAAAAGCTACCGCCTGGGTCATCCGGTCCGCGCCGGCCACAACCTCGTCAAATGCCACTTGGGAATGCTGCCGCAGCATCGACCTGATTGCTTTCATCTGTTCCCAGACGTTTGCGGTGACGGTTGTAATATGCTCTGTTTTTAGCTCCGGCGGCTCCGTCAGGAGCTGTCCGATGGCGGCGGCAAGCCTGGCGGCGTCATGCCGGTGCGGCACCTCCGCCGCCGCGGAGCGCCCTACCTTTGGCAGCGGCGCGCTCCGGTAGCGCCAGAGCCGCGTCGATTGATAACGGGCTCGCAGCCACGCTGCCGCCTCCTTGAACTTCTTGTAAGTCACCAGGCGGAGCACCAGTTCCTCGCGGGCCTCTTCAGGGGTCAGCTCCTCCAGCTCCACCTGCTCCGGCCGCGGGAGCAGCTGCGCCGATTTTATCTCCATCAAGGCGCTCATGAGGATGACAAACTCGCTGGCGGCCTCGAGGTCGAGCTCCTCTTCCTCCTCCAACCGCTCCAGGTAAGAGATGACGATGTCGGTGAGCGAGACCTCAAAGATGCTGATCTCTTCCTTGAGAATCAGGGTGAGGAGCAGGTCGAACGGTCCCTGGAAGACTTCCAGATCTAGATCCAGCAGTTCAATGTCCCAGTAGCCGGTCATACCTTTTTAAAGCCCGATCGCCTCGCACACTTCCGCGAAAACATCCGTGGCGATGGCAACCGCCCGCCGGCGGCCATCCTCGAGGATCGCTTCGATGCGCCCCGGATCGGCCAGGAGCGCTTCCCGCTTTTCCCGGATGGGATCCAGCACCGCCAGGATGCGGGCCGCCAGCCGGTCTTTACAGGCGGTGCAGCCAATCGTCGCCTCGCGGCAGCCGCGGTCGATCTCGTCCAGCTCCGCCGGCGGCGCCTCAAAAAACTGATGATAGGAAAAGACATTACACCGCTCCGGATGGCCCGGGTCCTTGAGCCGCTGCCGCGCCGGATCGGTGAACATCGCCATAACCTTCTTGCTGACGCTTTCCGGATCTTCCGCGATATCGATAGTATTGCCATAGGACTTGCTCATCTTGCGCCCGTCCAGCCCCACTAGCCGTGGCGTCTCCGTGAGGATCGCTTTTGGCTCAGGAAAGACATCGCCGTACACGCCGTTAAAACGACGCACGATCTCGCGCGCCAGCTCCAGGTGGGAAAGCTGATCCTCACCCACCGGCACTCGCGATGCCTTGTAAAGAATAATGTCGGCGGTTTGGAGCACCGGATAGCCGAGAAAACCAAAGGTGGCGACCCGCTCCCCCAGCTCGCCGACCATCTCTTTATATGATGGCACGCGTGTCAGCCAGGAGACCGGCACCAGCATTCCCAGCAGCAGCGCCAGCTCGCTGTGCGCCTTCACCTCCGATTGCCGGAAGACAATGCTCCGCTCCGGATCGATGCCGGCGGCAATCCAGTCGGCGACCATCTCGATACCGTCTCTTTTCATGCCGGCGACGCTGTCGTAGCGGGTAGTCAGCGCATGCAGGTCGGCGACACAATAAACACAGTCGTATTCGTCCTGCAGCTTGACCCAGTTGGGGAGGGCGCCCAGAAGGTGGCCGAGATGCAGACGGCCGGTAGGCCGCATTCCAGAGAAGACTCTTTCGCGCAGAGGGAGCTTGGGCGAAGGCATGAAAAGATTCTAGCCCGAGCCGTCATAAATATCAAAGAACGTTTGACGTTGAACGTTCAACGCTTAACGAAAACCAAAATCAGCCAAGTTAAACGTGAAACTCAAATATATGACGTTATCTTCTCGTCTTCCGGATCCGCTGTTCGTCCATCCCGAAAAAGTGTCCCAGCTCGTGCATGACGGTCTCGCGCACCTGCTTGCGGATATTCTCATCGGTTGAAGACATCTCTTCGATGGGAATCCGGAAGATGGTGATGCGGTCGGGAAGAACGCCGAAGTAGCCGCGCGGCCTTTCTGTCAGCGGGATGCCCTCGTAAAGGCCAAGGAGACGGTGGGGATCGCTCAGGTTGACTTTGGCCAACTGCTCGGGAGTGGCCCAGTCCGCAACCAGGATGGAGACGTTTTCCAGCCGGGAAGCAAACCGCTCAGGCAGACCTGCCAGCGCCTCTTCCACCAGTTTTTCAAAATGATCCTGATTCAAGAATTCCCGGGATGTTCAGGCAACGTTTCTCACCCTTAAAAAAGGATATGGGAAACTCGAAAACGCTGCGCCAAGAAGCGCCGGCAGGCGCCGGCTAATTTTAGCTTATCCCATAATTAATTTTATGCCATCCCGGGCGAAAAGGCCATCGGCAGGCCGCCGGGATAACCGCCAGGATAGGCCGTTTACCGCTTGCGAGGCGCGCCCGAGGAGACTTTTCCCGCCTCGCTGGCCTCCTGAGAATAGCGGTCGACCAGCGCCTGGTGGCAATTTCCGCCACGTTCCCGGTTATAAGCCTTCTCCACGGATACGCTGCACCTTTCCAGCGGCGGGCGCACGACTTTGACCGCGCCGAAGCCGCCCTTGCGCTTCTCCAGCTCCCGGAAGCCGTCGAGATTGATCTCTACCCCGAATATCTTGTAGAGACAACCAAAATAGGTTGACTCACCTTCATCGTAAGAGTAAATGTACTTGCAGCCGGATTCAAAACAATTCGCGGGATAGATAACCTTCTCGCAGAGCACTTCGCAACCGCTGCACTCCAGTTCTTCGGAGAGTTCTAAAAATAAAGACATGAGTACCTTTCCATGTAAAAACCGTCGCGGCTCATTTCCGTGCCTGCCACATGAACCCGAACGACCGATCAACTCTAACTTCGAGTATTGTACTGCGTTTACGGTTCGCCGGGCAAGATATTCCGGTTCAATAAATCTGCAAAGGGGTAGAAGAATCGATAATGTCATTTTCGTTCCTTCCCCGGAGTTAACCCATGCCAGACCGTAAAATCAATCAGATCCGCACCCGGGAAGGAAGGCTGGTTCCGTTCGATTCCGGGCGCATCCAGCGGGCCATTTCCAGCGCCGTGGAGGCCGTTGGCCAGCATGACGGAGCCGTGTCGGCCAAGCTGGCGGCGGCGGCAATTACGCGGCTTGAGAAGCGCTATCCGGAAGAATCGCCGTCAGTGGAAGAAATCCAGGATGTCGTTGAGGATGCGCTTATCAGTGGCGGTTACGCCGAAGTCGCCAAAGCCTATATCGACTACCGCCGGCGACGCGCCGATGTCCGCGCCGCCAAACAGTTTCTCGGGGTGAACGATGATCTAAAAATGCCTTTAAACGCGCTCACCGTGTTAAAAAAACGGTATCTGATCAAGGATGGCAACGGCAACGTGATCGAGACGCCGGGCCAGCTGTTTAAGCGGGTCGCCCGTCGTGTTGCCGCCCCGGATACGGACTACGGTGATGACGCCGCCGCGGCCGAGGAGACCTTCTACCGATTCATGGCGGCGGGAGAGTTTATCCCCAACTCCCCCACCCTGATGAACGCCGGCACGGAACTAGGCCTGCTGTCGGCCTGTTTCGTGCTGCCGGTTCCGGATTCAATCACCGGCATCTTTAATTCTGTCCGGAACATGGCCGTTATCCATCAGGCCGGCGGGGGGACCGGCTTTTCTTTTTCACACCTGCGGCCGAAAGGAGACCGCGTCGGCTCCACCAAAGGCATCGCCTCCGGCCCGGTCAGCTTCATCGGCGTCTTTGACGCCGGCACCGAGGTCGTCAAGCAGGGAGGGCGCCGCCGGGGAGCCAACATGGGCGTACTCAGTGTGCACCATCCCGACATCCTCGAGTTTATCGGCGCCAAGCAGCGCCCGGGCTTCCTCACCAATTTCAATATTTCCGTCGCCGCTGACGACGCTTTCATGGAAGCGGTCCGGAATGACGGCGAATTCGACCTGGTCAATCCGCGCAACGGCAGGGTTACCGGCAGGCTCCGGGGGCGCCCGGTGATGGAGGCGATCGCTGGAAATGCCTGGCGCACCGGCGATCCCGGAATGATCTTCCTGGACCGGATCAACGCCGTCAACCCGACGCCGCGACTGGGACCGATGGAAACGACAAACCCGTGCGGCGAGCAGCCGCTGCTTTCGTATGAGTCATGCAACCTGGGGTCTATCGATCTGGCCAAGCTGGTCCATGACGGGGAAATGGACTGGGCGCGGCTGTCGGACCTGGTTGACACATCGGTTCACTTTCTTGACAACGTTATCGACGCCAACCGGTTTCCGCTGCCGGAGATCGCCGAAATGACGAACGGCAACCGCAAGATCGGCCTGGGCGTAATGGGATTCGCGGAAGCGCTGATCAGGATGGGGATCCGTTACGATTCGGAAGAGGCTCTCGCAAAAGGCGAGGAGATCATGAAGTTTATCCACGAGCGGGCGCTGGCCACGTCCACGGCAATCGGCGAGCGGCGCGGGTCTTTCCCCAACTTCGCGGGCAGCCTCTGGGAGGAGCGCGGCTACCAGGCCATGCGGAACTCGACCGTAACAACCATCGCCCCGACCGGCACCATCAGCGTCATAGCCGGCGCCAGCAGCGGCATCGAACCGCTGTTTGCCATCTCGTTTGTCCGTGACGTGATGGAAGGAACCCGCCTGCTGGAGACAAACAGGGAGTTCGAGCAAGTGGCGCGCGAGCGAGGCTTCTTCAGCGAAGACCTGATGATGCGCATCGCCCGTTCTGGATCGGTGCAGGGATTTGACGAGATTCCGCAGGATGTCAAAGACATATTCCGGACGGCGCTTGACATCGAGCCGCACTGGCACGTGCGGATGCAGGCGGCCTTCCAGAAGCATGTGGACAACGCGGTCTCCAAGACGATCAACCTTCCCCGCGACGCCGGCATCGACGAGGTGCACAACGCGTTCCTGCTTGCCCATGAGCTGGGCTGCAACGGAATTACGGTCTACCGGTACGGCACCAAGGAGCAGCAGGTGCTATACCTGGCCGGGGAGGTCGTCGAAGGAGAAAAGACCGAGCATGTGCGCGCCAGCAGCGACTTCGCCGGCGGCTGTCCGGCGGTCGACTGCGAATTTTAAAACGGACGCCGCCCATGGCCTTTGCCGCCGCAGTTTATGCAAAAAGGGTGCCGGCCCCGGGCCGGCACCCTTTTTATCATTCTTAATGCCGCGTGCTAGTGCTGACGACGCGATTTTCTCAGGAGCATCGATGCGGCGCCGAGTCCGATCAGGCCCGAGCCAATCAGAAGGCCCATGGCAATACCGGTACTGGGCAGGCTGCTCGAGCTCGTGTTCGATGACGAGATCGAGCTGCAGCCAAGATTGTTGTAAACATTAGTATAATCAGACAGAACCGACTGATACGAAGACAGACTGCTTAGAACCTTGCACGCCGCCGCTACTTGCGAGCTGCTGAAGCCGGAGGCGTTGCCGGCGGCAGCATCATTATAGATGTTGGTGAACGTGCCAGGACTAATGCCCGCGCCAGCAGTTGCTGATTGCATGGCAGCGTTAACGGCGGAATACTGGTCCCCCGATGATCCGCTCGGCCACGCAGCCAATGCTGTTCCCGAAACGATCAGCAATACAACCAAGCTCAGTATTAACACTGTTCCCACACGCTTCATCACATCACTCCTTCAAACATTTGTTAATAAACCATTGTTTATAAAAACTCCACAAATATATGAAAAAAGTTAAACATAAATGCTGGCTATCCTGCTTGACGCATAATCTATTCTCTTTAGCAAGGTAAATCAAGCACAAATTCGCCGGGGGGCATCCCCGTAAGTAATGCCATTCTCCACGCCGCCCGAATTCCCTTCGTCAGATCCTCGATTGTGTAATTTATTATGCTTGCCAAAATAAATCAATACTTGATTGATTTTGCTTAATTATTCCAAGGCCTCTGTAAAAAGAGGAGCCCGCTGCCAGCCAGATTTTCAACAGCAAAGGAGAAGTAGTTGTATAATCCTCCAGTGATTTCTTAACTTCAGGCGCACATGCCGCTCTTCTGGAATGATTTTTGGCAAGATATGGCGATTAACGGCATCAAAATAAAAAACTTTAGCCTCCGGGAAGGAAACCCGCTGGAACCGGGGTCAACCACCGCGGCGGAAAATGAGACAAGGCGTACATATCTGCGGCAACAGAGACAGCGACGTTCCCCCCGAACCGTTCAAATTATTATTTCAATCGTGGCGGCCGTAGCGGTTATCCTCGCGTTTATTCCCTGGTATGCCTCTTATTTGCGGGATAAATCACTCCGGCAAGCGGAGCAGGGGTACCAAATCGATGCGCTTCACACCGCTGAAAGCGCCGCCTCCTGGAATCCGCTGTCGATCGAAGGCATGTTCGTACTGGCGGGGGCGCAGCAACGGATCGGGTATGCTGATGAGGCAAGAAAGACGCTCCAAAAAGCAGTCCGGATGGAACCACTTAATTATGCCGCCTGGGAGCAGCTGGCGATCTACGAGCGTGACTACTGGAACATGCCGGCCCAGGCCCACCGCGATTTCGTGAAAGCGTCGTCGCTGAACCCTTACGACAAAGAACTTCGCCAGGAAGGCGGATTGCCGCCGCTGGCAGGGGCAAATCATTGAGCGATTAATCCCTGAGAAGCTCTTGCTCCTGACGCTCATCGGGCCCGCCCGCCAAGTAAACCAGATCGGACATGTCGTCCACTCCTCCCGTCATCCCGACGTTTTTTAGGTCGAAAGGAACGTAGGAGGAGATCCGCTCCCTGAGCATGCTTTTAACCATTTCCCGGTTGCCCAGGCTCGCCGCGGAAAACAGCGGGTCAAGTCCGGGCAGCACGGCGTCGCTGCCAAAAGGCGGGATGTTAACCCGGCTGATCATCGGGTGACTGGTAACCTCGTGCGACTCGTCCTTGGCGATCAGTTGCTCGTGCAGCTTTTCGCCGGGCCTAAGGCCGGTGAAAATTATTTCCACCTTTTTTCCCTGTCCCATCATCCCGATCATCTGGTTTGCCAGATCGATGATCCGGACGGGCTTGCCCATGTCCAGCACGTAAACGGCGTTTTTATCGGGAAAAGCCGAAGCCTGCAGCACCAGATCGACAGCCTCGGAGATGAGCATGAAGTAACGGGTCATCTCGGGATGGGTGACGGTAACCGGTCCTCCCTCGCCGATCTGCTCCCGGAAGATGGGCAGGACGCTGCCGCGGCTGCCCAAAACATTGCCGAAACGAACCGAGCAATACCGGGTGGAGGGGTATGCCTCTTCCAGTTCGGCCACGATCTTCTCCCCGAGATACTTGGTCGCGCCCATAACGTTAACCGGCTCGACAGCCTTGTCGGTGGAAATATTGACGAAGCGGCGGGCGCCATAGACCCCCGACACCCGGGCCAGGTTGAGCGTTCCGCGGACGTTGTTAAGCACCGCCATATCAGGCTGCAACTCCATCAGCGGCACGTGCTTGTAAGCGGCGGCATGGAACACCAGCTGCGGCCGGTGATGCTCGAATAAAGCTTCCATCCGCGTCTCGGACCTGATGTCGGCAACATGCAACTGATGCTTGTCAAAAAAACGCTGCTTGAGCTGCTTGTGGATGCGGTAAAGCGATGACTCGTCCTGATCCACCAGGATGATGCCGGCGGGATTGTGGCGGCAGATTTGATTCACCAGTTCCGACCCGATCGACCCGCCGGCCCCGGAGACAAGGACCGTCTGTCCGTTGATAAAGTCTCTGATTTGTGCGTAGTCTGTCTGCACCGGCTGGCGCCCGAGCAGATCCTCGATCCTGACATCGCTGATGTTATCGACGCCGACCTTGCCCAGATGCGTGCTCTGGAGCGGTCTGACCGTCTTGACGGCTTTGCCGGAACGCTGCGCCAGATCGACAATTCGCTGAAACTCGGCCATGGAAGCGCTGGGCATCGCGATCAAAATCTCATCCACGTCGTGCTTCCCCACGACCTCCGCCAGCCGGCCCGTGGGTCCGTAAATGGGAACGCCGTGAATTTCCATTCCGTGAAGGTCGGGATTGTCATCCACGATAGCCACCGCTTCAAACGCCATATTGGGGTCCTTTTGGATGCTGCGGATGATCATCTCGCCGGCCGCGCCAGCCCCGACCACGAGCAGCCGCACGCGCGGCCTGATCTCCCGCAGGGAGCGCTCGTAAAACACACGTGGATAAAAGCGCACAACTGACATCAGAATAAACGAGACGGCGCCGCCAATGGGCACCATCGCCAGCACCCGCAGCGGCGATGAATGCATTACAAAAAAGCCGATCAGGAGCAGCGCCGGCATCGCGACCGCCGCCGATCCGACAATTTTCAGCGCCTGGTTGAGCCCCGCGTACCGTCCCACGATGCGGTAGAGGCCGAATTTCAGGTTCAGGAGACACTGGACGGTGACGGCAAGGGGAATGAACAGCAGCAGCTCGTTGTAATAATCGAGCGGCGCCCAGCGGGCAAACAGGACCAGCGCCGCCAGCGTATAGGC
>JACWAM010000068.1 GCA_014874265.1 Thermoleophilia bacterium
ATCTCTACCTCCCGTTATATATTGATAACGGAGTGGATACTATCATATTTAGTACTTATTATCAAGCTATGATTATGGGTATTTTTAGAGGTGCCCATAAGGCTTTCCGGGGTTAGAATTTTTTATTCCAATGCCATGAAACCTGGATGGTCTTGAATAGCGAAGATGGCGAGTGATTTTTTTGTCGCAAGCCTGAAGAACAGATGAAGACTGTCGGAATGAAACGCAAATCTATTAGACATCAAGGATGACCATAAATATTTGATAGTATATGTTTCTTGTGGTAATAGATGGGGAAGTACGTTACAAATGTTACAATGGGGTGACAGATTTTCACCCCCTATCTCCTAACCCGCCGATCCGCTGGCGCCCCCCTGGCGCCGCTGGTATACTTTCATCTAGCCTGACGCGCAGGGCGGCGCCTGTTTCCGGCCCGGCGCAGGATTATCACAAATGTTTCTATCCGGATGAACTTAAAAGGCTTAATACTTAGCGGCGGCACGGGTACCCGTCTGCGCCCAATCACGCACACCAGCGCCAAGCAGCTGGTGCCGGTCGCCAATAAACCGGTGCTTTTTTATGCCATTGAGGCGCTGAAAAACGCCGGCATTACCGACATCGGCATTATCGTTGGCGATACCGCCGCCGAGATCGAGTCAGCCGCCGGCGACGGCAGCCGCTGGGGAGTCAGGATCACCTACATCCCCCAGGAGGCGCCGCTGGGCCTGGCGCACGCCGTCCTGACCGCCGAGGAATATCTGGGCGAAGACAGTTTTGTCATGTACCTAGGCGACAACCTCCTCCGGGACGGCATCGAGGGCCTGGTCGAGTCGTTTGTCAAAAACGAGCCGGACGCGCTGATCCTGCTACAGGAAGTTCCCAACCCCGAGGCTTACGGCGTGGCTGAATGCCGCGGGGACACAGTTGTCAGGCTGGTTGAGAAACCGGCAGAACCAAAGAGCAACCTGGCGCTGGTCGGCATCTACATGTTCACGCCGCTTATCCACCAATGCGCCAAAGAGATCAAACCGTCTGCGCGAGGCGAGCTGGAGATCACCGACGCCATCCAGCGCCTGATCGACGAAGGCAAGCAGGTTGACGCGCACGTCGTTCACGGGTGGTGGAAAGATACCGGCAAGCTGGAAGATATGCTGGAGGCTAACCGGCTCATCCTCGACGCGCTGGAAGGCGAGATCCGGGGTGAAGTAGCAGATTCGGAGATCCACGGCCGCGTCATTGTCGAAGAAGGAGCCCGGGTTAGCAGCTGCACCATTCGCGGGCCGGTCATTATCGGCAAGGACGCCGTGGTGCACGATTCCTATATCGGCCCCTACACTTCGATCGACTGCGAGGTCGAGATCAGAAATTCGGAGATCGAGCACTCGATCATCCTGGCGCAGAGCAAGGTAATCGACCTGCGCCGGCGGATGGAAGGAAGTCTCATCGGCAGAAACGTGCGCATCCTCAGGCTTGACCATAAGCCGGAGGCTTACAGGTTCATGCTCGGCGACAATTCCTGGATCGGGATCGTGTAAAAAAGTTTCTCGTTGCTCCAGTTAAAACCTCCAACACTGGAACTGGAAACTGGCAACTCGAAACTGGAAACTTTTTTCGGAGGGTTATAATGATCGATGGAGTCAAGACCAAGAGTTTGCGGGTAATCCCTGATGAGCGCGGCCGGCTGGCGGAGATGCTTCGCTCTGATGATGATATTTTTATCAAATTTGGTCAATGCTATTTTACAACGACTTATCCAGGCGTGGTCAAGGCATGGCATTACCACAAGATTCAAACAGACAATTTCGTTGCCGTTACCGGGATGTTTAAAGTGGCGCTTTATGACACCCGCGATGATTCGCCCACCAAAGGCGAAGTCAATGAATTTTTTCTAGGGGACTTTAATCCAACACTGCTGCAGATTCCTCCCGGCGTCTATCACGGCTGGAAATGCATTAGCGAGCGGGAAGGCATCGTGGTTAATGTCTCCACGGAAGCCTACAACTATAACGAGCCGGACGAATACCGCCTGCCCTATGACACCGGCGAGATCCCGTATGACTGGGACATCAAGATGGGCTAGGACTGAGGTGACCGAATGAAAATCCTTGTCATTGGCTCTGCCGGCCAGCTTGGCTATGACCTCAACCGGACGCTTTCCCCGGATCACTCGGTGCAGGGCGCCGATGTGGAACGGGCCGATTTTAAAATTGATATTACCGACCCGGAATCGGTGAAGATGGTCCTGTCCAGCTCCGCGCCGGACCTGGTGATTAACTCCGCCGCGTTTACAAATGTGGACGGCTGCGAAACCCGCAAAGAAGCATGCTGGGCTGTCAACGCGGATGGCGCCGGGAACGTGGCGCGCGCCTGCGCGGCGGCGTCGTTGCCTTTAATCCATGTCAGCACCGATTACGTTTTCGACGGCACCGCCCGGCAGCCGTACACCGAAGCTTCACCGATCGCCCCCCTGGGAGAATACGGCAAGAGCAAGTACGCCGGCGAGGAGCAGGTGCGCGAGGCGCTTCCCGGCAGCCACCTGATCGTGCGCACCGCCTGGCTGTTTGGCAGCTTCGGCCACAACTTTGTTAAAACCATGCTAAAGCTGGGCCGGGAGCGGGATGACCTGGCGGTGGTCAATGACCAGACCGGCGGGCCGACTTACGCCGGCCACCTGGCGGCGGCGCTAAAGACGCTCGCGGAAACCAGGCTCGGCGACCCGGGCGTATATCACATGACCGGCGGCGGACACTGCACCTGGTATGAATTTGCCTCCGAGATTTTCCGGCTGGCCGGAGTGAACGTGAATGTCAGGCGGACTACCACATCAGAGTTTAACGCCCCGGCGCCGCGGCCGGCCTATTCAGTTCTGGCTAACACCCGGGCGCCGGAGATTTTCATGCCCCACTGGCGCGACTGCTTGATAGAATGCCTGAAAGAAATGGGAGAGCTCCAGGCGGAATGTTAAAAAGCATTTAATGTTTATGTAAATCCGGTCAAGCGGGTGATACTTTTAAACGTTAGACGGCATAAGGAGAGATCCAATTGAAGATACTGGTCACCGGCGGCGCCGGGTTTATCGGCAGCAATTTCATCAGGCTGATCCTGGGAAAGTATCCCGATGACGAGATCATCAATCTTGACAAGCTGACATATGCCGGTAATCTCGATAATCTCAGGGACGTCGAGTCAGACGAGCGCTACCGGTTTGTCAAAGGCGATATCTGCGATGAAAAGATTGTGAATGAGGTAATGCCGCAAGTCGACGCGGTTGTGAATTTTGCGGCCGAGTCGCACGTGGACCGGTCAATTGGCGGACCCGCCGATTTTATCCAGACCGATGTTTTCGGAACTTACGTCCTCCTGGAGGCGGCCCGGCGGCATGAGGTCGGCCGCTACCTGCAGATCAGCACGGATGAGGTTTACGGCAGCATCCGGGAAGGCTCCTTCACCGAAACGGACAGGCTGGAGCCAAGCAGCCCTTATTCGGCCAGCAAGGCCGGCGGCGACATGCAGGTGATGGCCTATCACACCACCTACGGATTGCCAACACTGATCACCCGCAGCTCCAATAATTTTGGGCCGTACCAGTACCCGGAGAAGATCTTCCCGCTATTTATCACCAATGCCCTGGAAGGGAAGAAACTTCCGCTTTACGGCGACGGCACCAATGTCCGCGACTGGATTTATGTCACCGATAACTGTGAAGGCATTGACCTGGTGCTCCACAAGGGCCAGATCGGCGAAATCTACAATATCGGCGGCGGCAACGAGCGCGACAACCGCACGATCACCGGCATGATCCTGGAAGAACTGAGAAAGGATGAGAACATGATCGAGAGGGTCGCCGACCGGCTCGGGCATGATTTCCGTTACTCAATCGACTGCACCAAGGCGCAGCAACTGGGATGGGCGCCGTCTCACAATTTTGAGGACGCTTTGAAGGAAACCGTTGAATGGTACGTCAACAACCGCTGGTGGTGGGAAAAGATCAAGAGCGGCGAGTTCGAGCAATACTACCGCGAGCACTACGGCAAGTAACAGATCCTTCGGCACTCTTCGAATGTCTTAGAATGATAAGTGTACGCGTTTCCACCAAAAGCTTGCCGGTTCTGCGTCCCGACAGTTTAGTATCCCAAAGCTTTGTAACCGCCCGGTTCTTTTCTGATCTGCACTTCCAGAGGAGCCAGCAATTGGGATTCAAGCGGATCCAGCCGCCGCGCTTTCCTGGTATTTTGAGCCGCTTCATTGATATGGTTCGTTCCCAGATAGAAGGCTCCTAGATCGTAATAAACCTTGTAATTGTCCGGCTCTCTGTCAAGCGCCTGATGCCAGAGATTGAGAGCCTGGCTGAACTTCTGGCTCCCCTGCTGAGACTGCCCCTGTTCGCTTAAGAAAATGCCCTTCTGCTGAATTGCTTCCGCCTCATAGGTGAGTGCGGTGCCGTCCAGCGGATTAAATGTATGCGCCCGGGCGGCCAAAGTTCGAGCGTTGGCAAAAAACTGCTGGGCTTCAATGCCTTGCTTTTGTCTCAATAGCTGGCTACCCGTTTGCAGCTGCTGGTTGCTGTCCTCCAGATATCTCTCCGATAGCATGCTAAAAATCGTCACTATGCCAATAATGATGCAGCCGGTTGCCACTATGGTCTTCCAATTCAACCAGCTAGGGATGCTGAACCCATTACTTTTTTCTTTACTGGCGGCCGGCACGCCGTCGCTTGCCGCCAGCCGGCGCGAAATCAAGCCGTAACGCAACAATCCGCCGGCAAAGAAAAAGAAAGGAAGGAAGATTACCGGCATCTGCCAGTCCCAATCCATCAGCGAGTGCAGGATCAGAACCGTGCAGGCGGCAAAAAAGGCTCCATAGATCTCCCGGTGCCGGCTGCGGCCAAGGAAGCGAAGATCCCGGATCGATCCCACAAAAAAGACAACTATAAAAGCAGCCAGCAGGCCCGCGCCGACGATGCCAAGCTCCGCCATAGCATCAAAAAGTATCGAATGGCCGTTCTTGATCGGTATCTCCCGGACCACGCCATTCGTGGTGAAAGCGGGCCGTTTCTGAAGCCAAGCCACCTGCCAGGTTGCCGCCCCCGTGCCCGTCAGCGGATGCGCGGCAAAAGTATCCAGGCTGACCTTGTATTCCTGGGGGCGTTGCGTCTCGGTAGAAAAGAGCCGTTGCTGAGCAGTGGCCGCCTGCTGGGACACTTTAGTCGACGAAAGATTATCGATCTGCTTGCGGACCAGCGCCACCGGTCCGCCGTCCTTGATCATGAAGAATGTCCCCCCGAGCAGCACCGCGGCGACCGCGGCGGCGCCGATCCCGATGCCGACTTTGCGTGAAGCCGCCGGGCTGAGGCTGATTTTCCGGTCGATGCGCCAGGACAGATACTGGGTGACAATGGCGGCGGCAAAGAAGATCGGCAGCAAAATTCCCAGAGAGTGCGCCTGACTGGCCCGCACCGCGACTGTCGGGCCCGTCGGACAGCTGTTTTTATCGAAATTACAAAGAGCATTCATCGCCGGCAGGAAGGCGTAACAGATGGCGACGACGGCGCCCGTCCAGAAAAGCGCGGTTGCGGCGATCAGCAGCGCCCGCAGCCTTTCCACGGCAAAAAGAACGTAGATGGCAAGCGCCAGCAGCAGCAGGATATAGCCCGCCCTTGAGAAAGTGAAATAAAGCGCGACAAGCAACAGGAAGATGATGGGCACATTGACCATCCGCAGAATCAAGGAGGCTTTTTTTCGCCCGACCTGGAGCAGCGCCACCGGGACGGCCATGACCATCATCAGGGCAATTGTGTTCCAGTATGTCAAAGGCCAGCTGATTCGTGCATCAAAATCAAACTGGGCCGGGGCGAAAATCTTGTCGTGTAGCAGCGTCGCCACCGCAACGGTGCCAGCGATCATGACAAACGCCTGCCCCAGCCACGGCAGCCATCTTCGCCGCGCCATAAACAGGTAAAACAGGCCGAAACCGCCGAGGTACAGCATGGCCCTCAGAAACTCCTGGAAGCTGTTGGTGGGAATGATCGACCAGGTCACCGAAAGAAGAATCCAGAGACCGTAAGCGCCGAACAGGCCTGCCTCCGCCACCGCCAGGCGCGACATCCTCCCTTTCACGGAAATGCCAAATAACAAGCCGAGGACGATCAGGTAAAGAACAATCAGTTCCCCCCAACCGCGCCGGATGATGAAATAACCGCCGGCGGAGAATGAATAGATCAGGAGGACAAGCACCAGCCCGCCAAAGAGAATGCCCAGCTGGCCCCATTCCCGGTTGCCGTAGCCGGCAAGGCTGTTCCCGCGGAACCAGTTGCCCAGGCTCTTTTCCAGCCGCATGCCCCAGCTGTCATTGCGCCGTTTTGCCGTTGGCGTCGCCATCGGTTTATTCTTCGGTTTTTTCTTAACCGGCGGGGGCGGCTGTGGCGCCTTGCGTTTCTTCTTCCTGGCCCACAAGACGGGCAGCGCCTCACCGGGCGCGGCCGCAAGCGCCGCTTTTTTAGTTTGCCAGAACATCTTCATAGAGGGCTTCGGTCTGCAAGGCTATTTGATCCCAATTGTTTGCCGTCTTTACGTATTTTCTGCCAGCCGCCGCTTTCTGCTTCAGCCCCGGCAGATTTTCGAGCGCGGAGCTTAACGCACATTTTAAAGCTACCGTGTCCCCGGCCCGGTACAGATCGCCAAATTCGCCGTCCTTTAGCGCTTCCCTGGATGAGCCGATGTCCGACGCCAGAATCGGCACCCCGTATGACAGCATCTCCAGAGTTACGATCGGAAATCCTTCCACCATCGAGGGCAGCACGAACAAGGCCGCGTGCGCGGAAAGTTGATTTAGCAGCTCGCCCCTAACATTGCCGGTGAACTGAATTCTTCCGTCGCCGGCAGCCATCGATTCCAGGCCTTCGACGTAACTCTGCGAATGGCTCGAGCCTCCCGCGATCACCAACGGCACGTCCGCTTCCAACTCCCGGTATGCCCGGATTAAATCGTGGCAGCCCTTTTCCGGCACCAGCCTTCCCAGGAAAAGGATGTAACCGCCCCGTTTTAATCCCAGCGGTTTTAAAAGCGCCGAAGCCCGCGGTTTCGGGATAAACGCCACCCCATTGGGAATAAAAACCGTTTCCCGGCCGTACCTGGCGCGAAAGTACTCCTGCAGCTCGCGCGAGACGACGATGGTGCGGTCCGGAAAATGCGCGGCGGCCCACTCCCCAGCTTTTAAAACTTTCCTCGCCCCGGCGCCCCACTTGGCGCGCTGCCAATCAAGCGCGTGCACAGTTACGACGGTTTTCGCCCGCTTCAGCTTTGGCATAAAGCTAAACAGTGACGGTCCGATCCCATGATAATGAATTATGTCAAAACCTTCCCCCAGCAGAAGCGCCGAGCCGGCAGCGGTATGCAAGAAAGCGTCCAGCCCCTTCTTGTTGATCGTCGGGGCCTGTTTCAGCCGGACGCCCAGATAGGAACCGCCGGCGGGGGAATACCAGCCGCGGACGAATATGGTGACGTCGTGGCCACGGTCCGATAGCCGCCGGTACAGCTCCTCGCAATGACGCTCGATGCCACCAAACTGGGCCGGGATGCCCTTGGTTCCCAACACCGCTATCTTCACCGGCTGCTCACAACACCTGTTTGCCCTGCCAGACCTTTATCTTGCCGGCAGCTACCCATCCAGCCACTTTGACAGGGTTGCGCTTGATCGCCGTCCTGGCGGTGCAGACCATCCAGCACCCCATGCCGCACTTGGCGACGCTCCGGCGCGCCGCGGCCGCCCCCGGTGAATTCCAGATCTCCTCAAAGCTTGCTTCGTGCAGGTTGCCCAACGCCTCATCCAGAACGTTACAAGGATAAATGGTACCAGCGGGACTTAAGAAAAAGAAGTCAGCGCCAGCCAGGCAGGCCAGCGGGCGGCCGCTGCCGCTGGCAAACTCATAGAGGCCACGGTCAAAATAGGCCCGGGCCCACCGCTTGGGCGACATTGTCGAAAGCTCGCTCGAAGCAACCCTGTCAAGCTGCCGTCTTAAATCTTCCAGCTCGACGCTGCTGACATTGCTGGCCTGGAAATAGTGCGACGAGCCCTGCGCAACCGCAGACGTGAACTCTATTCCAAGCTCCTGGGAAAGCTTGTAGACCTCATAAAAATCGCCAACGTTTTCATCAACGGCCGTAAACGCAAGCCGCAGGTTCGTAAATCCATCGGCTTTCAGCGACTTCGCCAGCCCGACAGCCCGGTCAAACGCGCCGGGAACCCCCCGGATGCGATCGTGCGTCTCGCCAATGCCGTCCAGCGAGATGCCGAGACCGACCCGGTCGCCGAGCTCTTTCCGGGCCGCCAGCATCGCTTCACTCACCCGGGACTGAGCTACCATCCCGTTGGTAGAGATAATGATCTGCGCCCTGGGACAGGCCCTGGCCGTCGCCCACACCAGCTCCGGCAAATCCTGGCGTAAGAACGGCTCGCCGCCGCTCAGGTTCACGTATCGGAGGGTATCCGGAAGCCTGGCAAGCAGCGCCGGGTCGAGATCGCCGGCGTCTTCGGATTTCCAGATATTGCACATCAGGCACCGGGAGTTACAGCGGTAGGTTACCGCGATAACCGCGTCGTAGGGAAGTTTGATTTTCAGGTCCTTCTTACTTGTTGATAGATATTGATAATTTTATCATAATGTCGAGCCGGAGAATATTTGCTTTCCGTCAGCTGGCGGGCCTTGACGCCCATGTCACCGAGCACCCTGGAGTCCCAAAGCAACTCGACGGCCCGGCGCAGATCCTGAACATCTCCCGGCTCGAACAGCGCTCCGGTTTCGCCCTCCTTGACCAGCTCCGGGATGCCGCCGATGCGGGAGCCAAGCACCGGCGTGCCGCAGGCAAACGCCTCAAGGACGGTCATTGGCGCGTTTTCGTAACATTCAGAGGGCATCACGACAAAACGGGCCTCCTGGATCATGCCGCGAACCTCCTCTTCCGGCCGGAAGCCAAGGAAATCAACGTTGCAGGCGCCCAGCTCATGGGCCAGGGTCCGGTACTTTCTCTCCAGCATGCCGGAGCCGGCAATTTTCACGGGAATATCGGGCAGCTTCGCCATGGCCCTGATCAGGGTGTCGACCCCTTTCTCCACCGACAGCCGGCCGGCAAATAAAACATGGTCGCCTTTTTCCGCCGCGGGGCGCCACCTTTCCGTATCGATGAAATTTGGAATGACCTCGATCCGCTCCGGGGGAAAGTCGCGGTCAAGCAGTTTATTGGCCAGGAACTGGCTGGGAGAGATAAATCTGTCAATCCTGCCGGTGTAGGCTGAGGTAATGTCGTGATAGAACATTTCCGTCGCGCACAGGAGGCTGCTCGCCCGCGATCCCTTGACGCATTTACCGGTGATGCAGCGGCCGTAGCGGCGAGGCCGGCACCGGTCGCAGGGCTGGCCGTTGAAGAACCGGAGGGCGGGACACATCAGCTTGGAATCATGCAGCGTCATCACGATGCCGACGCCGCGCTTTTTAAGCGGCGGCAGGATCGACGGCGAAAGATGATGATAGATGTTATGGCAGTGGGCGACATCCGGATGGGTGAGGTCGGCCAGCACCGACATGTTGCGTCCGGCTTCGCGGGAATGAATGATGCGGGCGGCCGTGGCAATCCTCCCTTTCAAACCCAGCCGGTAGGGATCGGCCAGCTCGACCGGTGACACAAACAGGGACGAATAATCGCTTGGCTCATTGCCTGGATCCTGCATGGCGAATGGAACAATCTCATGACCATGGTCATCAAGCAGCCGGGACAGCTCGAACACATACCGCTCGCTGCCGCCGCGGACGCGCCAGAATTTATTTATTTGCAGGACTTTCAAAGCATTATCTCTTGGTGAATAACGTTTCTGGCGAGTCACATGACTTGCGGAGATGACCCGACATTACCCAGCGACTATCTCGGTGACAAATTCATAAATACGCACCGCCATCGCGGCTTCACTGGTCCGTTCGGCTGTCTCGCGGGCCGCCTTTCCCAGACTGACCGCCCGGCCGGGATCGTCCCAAAGCGCTTCGACCTGGCGGGCCATTTCACCGGCATCTCCCGGCTCCACCATCAGCGCATCCTTGCCCTCGCTCACATAGTTTACGGTGCCGGGCACCCGGCTCACGATCACCGCCTTGCCCATGGCCATGGACTGGAGCAGCGACATCTGCCCGTAAGCAAATTTTTGATAATTCAGAGGCAGGACCACAAAACGGGCCCGCGCGACGGTCCTTTTGAACTCTTGGATCGGCTTCCAGCCAATGAGTTCCACGCCCGCCGGCAGATTGCCCTGAATCTGCTTAACACCCAGAATCTTCAGCCGTATCTTTCCTGCAGGCAGCAGCCGCCAGGTTTCCATCAGCGTCCGGTAGTCGCGCTGAAAATGGCCTGTCGCCACAACATAATCTTCCGCTTCCTCCCCCGCCGGCTGAAAAAACTCGCTATCGACTCCGAAAGGAACAAAACGGGCCGGCACCCACGGAAGATGCCGCTCGTAATAATCCCTCTGCACTGACGCATGATAGATGATTCCGTCCAGGGACCGGGCAGAATACCTGATCGGCGCCAGCTCTGCGTGCTTATCCCGGCCTCCATTAAAACAGCCGACGTCGATGATAATATGCGGCGGCAGCTTCCGGCCCAGGATGCTCCTTAGCATCGCCAGCGCAACGCCGCTCGGGGCCCCGTGAGAGATGATCAGATCGTAGCTCGACGCCCGGAAAAAAGCCCGTAGCGACTGCAGTATGTAAAATTTGACATACTTTTTTTCAACAGTATGCAGCCCGGGAAAGTATGAGTAATCGAGAACATCAACGTGAACATCCGGGTCGGGCCAATAGCGAAAGAACCAGTACGGCTGACCCCGTACCTGTTTGTCCGGCGGCTGGATATCCAATCTGTCATGCTCCAGATCGTTCAGCTTCCAGTTGACAAGCATCAATATTTTCATGTTTTAAAACAAGGCCGTAATTTAATTCCTTCACCCTGAAATTATTTTATCATCTTGTTGGTCGAGATAAGCGGCTCACGGATCTGCCCTATAGACGGTAATGGTTTGCCTGGCGATTCCTTCCCAGGAAAAGCGCGACTCTGCCCGGGCCATGCCCTCGGTTAGTCGCCGGCGCGAGTCCTCATCCCGGGCCAGCCGCCGCATGGCCACGGCGAGGGCACCGGTATCGCCGGCGGGCGCCAGCAAGCCGGTCTTCCCGTCTTCAATCACTTCGGACATCCCCCCCACATCCGTCGCCACCACCGGTTTGGCGAACCCCAGCGCCATGTGGGCCACGCCGCTGGTGGAAGACTCGCGGTAAGGCAGCAGCATAGCATCAGCGGCCTTGACATAAAGCTGAACCTCATCAAAAGGAATATGGCCGATATGCTGGCTGATCCTGCCGGACAGCCCCCGCTCCTCAATTAGCCGCCGATAGGGATCCATGCTCCACTCACCGGGATTTCCGGCGACTAGCAGCCCGACTGGCTTGGCGCCATCATCATCGGGAATCATGTCAAGCGCCTTCAGGGCGACATCCAGTCCCTTGTGGGGCGCGATATGGCCGAAAAAAAGAAACCAGAAACGGTCCGGGTCAAGCCCCAGCCGCTGCCGCGCCTGCTCTTGGGTAATATCCGGCCGGGTATTGAAAAACCCGTAGTTGCCGTGCGGGATCACCGCCACCTTCTCCGGCGGCAGCCCCATCTCTCTGACAAGAAATGCCTGTCCGGCTTCCGAGTGGACGATGACGCGGTCCAGGCCGCGATAGTAAATCCGGTAAAGGGCGCGGTGGTAAAACCGGCGATTGTGGGGCAGCCAGTCATGGGCGGTGTAGACAATCCTGGCGCCGGCCCGTTGCTGCAGCTTAAGCAGCGGCAGCTCGGCCAGCGGATACTTAAGCACGCCCTGGTAATGGACAACGCGGGGGCGCTCGCGCTTAAACAGCTGCCAGAACCGGATCAGGTCCAGAGGATAACGGCGGGTGCGGCCAAAGATCCGGATGACGGGAAATTCCGTTTTCAAGGAGCTCAGGTCGCAGTTCTTGTTTGTAACCAGATTGACATCGTACCCGGCCTGGTAAAGCGCAGACGCCAGGCAATAACTGTAATGTGTCAGACCGGTGTTGCCGGTAAAGACGACAATCCAGATTTTTGGGTTTCGGGAATTGTCCTGCGTTCCACTCATGCCTGCGACCCCTGCTTTAGCCGGATAAGGACCCCTTCCAGCTCTGCGGCCAGAATCGGCCAGTCGTAGCGGTCTTCGACCAGCCGGCGGGCATTGCGGCGCAGGGCCGTGCAAAGCTCCCTGTCTGCAAGCAACCGGCCCACCGCGGCCGCAAAGCTGGCGGGGCGGTCGGCGATCAGCAGATGGATTCCGTTCTCAACTTCGAGCCCTTCCGCCCCCTTGCTGGTGGAAACAACAGGCATGCCGGCTGCGAAGGCCTCCAGGATCTTCAGCCGCGACCCGCCTCCCTGCCTGAGCGGCACGACCATCACCGAGTTCTGCTGGTAATAAGGCAAAACATCGGTAACGGCGCCGGTGACGCGAATGCTTTCACCATTATCCAGCGCCCGCACCGGCCCGGCCGGCTCGGCGCCAGCGATCGTAATCGCCGCTTTCGGAAAACCGGACCTGATCCTGGGGAAAATTTCATTGATAAACCAGAGAACGGCTTCCGCGTTGGGCTCGTAGCTCATCAAGCCCAGGAAAAGGAGCCGCGCCTCCGCCGGCCCGGGCGCCGAGAAGAGATCGCGGAAACGGCCACAATCCACGCCATTGCCGACAAGCGCGATCGGCACGTCAGGCGCCATCCTGGCCAGCGCCCGCCGGTCGGCTTCACTGACGGCGATAACACCGGCAAACGAGCGCAATAGCTTCCGTTCATAAGTGGCGATCCAGGCAGCTTCCGCCTGTTTCAGCAAGCGGCGCGGCAACGGCGCTGCCGCCGCCAGCTGGGACTCCAGCTGTCCTTCAATATTGTGTTCGGTAATCACCTTCCGGGGATTTAACCCAAGGACAAAGCGTGCCATAAACAGGTGTTCAGCGATTGCCATATCAAACGGACGGCTTGCCGCCAGCCGCGAAAGCTCGGTAAAAATAGACTCCTCCCAGGAAAGAATATAAGGCAGCGGCACGCCGGCAGCCAGCCGGCCGGCATAAGTTAAGAGCTTGTTCTTCAGGCTTAACGCTGGTTTGCCGATCAGCGTGACGGACATGCCCGCGGCCTCGATCGCCGCCAGCGCCGCCAGATCAGGGGTGGATCGGCTGAGACAAGCCAGGTGCACCTGATGCCGGCGCGCCAGCTCCCGGCCCAGGTTAAAAACGCGCACTTTCAGCCCTGAATCCAAAGGATAGGGCAAATCCGGGCAGCAGAACAGCAGATTCAGAGAAGTCTCCGCTGACTTCGGCGCCGCAGCACCCGTTTCCGGCCCTTCGTGTACCCGGCTCTCGCTCACGCCAGCCACTTGTGCGGGTTGGGACCGAACCGGCCGCGGGCAAAATCAAGCCAGCCGGCGAACAGGGACAGCAGGTAGGGCCCGGCGCCCGTTCGTCGCGCCCTTAAGGTGCGGCATCCCTGATATACCGCCAGGTGCCAGGACAGTTTCAGCATCGGGATTGACAGACGGCCACACCCTAGATGCTTTCGATAGGCTTCCAGCAAATTGCGGATCTGGTAGTAATAATAAAGCGGCCGGTAAGCCCCGCCCATGGTGCGGGAGATGCGATGATAGATAACCGCGGCCGGCTCGTAGAAGCAGATGAAGCCGGCGCGCCGCGCCCGCAGGCAAAAATCAACCTCCTCCGCATACATGAAGAACCGCTCGTCAAGGAGGCCCAGATCGAGAAAGAGGCCGGCGCGGACAAAGAAAAGGCAGCCGGTGATGTAATCAACCGGACCGGCTGTATTGAACGCCGGAGCGTCGGTGAGATCCTGACCCCGGTGACCGGTAAACCCGCGGCGGCGGTCAATCGTCCCCCCGGCGAACCAGATCAGTCCAGGGGGATCGGCGTAGAAAATCTTCCCACCTAAAATACCCGCTTGCGGCGTCGCCGCCGCCCGGTCGATCAGCGGCTCGATTAATCCCGGCTCGACCAGCGTATCGTTGTTAAGGAGGCAGACGTAATCCGAGCCATGATCAAGCGCGGCGCGAATGCCCGCGTTGCAACCGCCGGCAAACCCCAGGTTCAACTCATTTCGTAAATGTGTCACCTCGGGGAATTCTTGCCAAAGACGCTCTCCGGAGCCATCGGTAGAGCCATTGTCGACGAGCACGACCCGCAGATTCGGATAGGTGGCCGCCTGCAGGCTCTTCAGGCAGGCGGCGGTGTCGCCGTATGAATTGTATAGGACGATGACAACCCAGACTGCGGGGCCGTCACCCCCGGCCTCCTTATTCATCGGTTCTCCTGCCCGGCAACAACTGGCACTCCGGCCCCGTTTCACAACATAAAATTTGCCTAAACTCAATCTTCATCGAACAAGCATCTTAACCCAGAATGATCCGGGACCCTGCCGTTGCTAGCCTTTTTTCAATCTGCGGAAATAGCTGATGTCATCTTTTGACACAATGCGGAATATTAGCAATATTGCCGGATAGCCGGCAACGCCGGCAGCGGTAATAAGATAAATGGGCAGGCTTTCCATCAACATCATTACGGCCAGAACGGCCCCAGCCGCCAGCGCCGGAAAGACAAACACTTCGAACAGCCGCACGCGCCGCAAATAATATACGGCAAATCCATAAAAGAATAAAAAGCTGAAAATCTCCGAGAGCAGCGTTGTTACCGCAGCGCCCATGGCGCCGTAACGGGGGATTAATAACAGGTTAAAACCCACGTTCACCGCCAGAGACAGGAGCGACCATTTCGCCACCTTGCCCTGGACATTCATAGCCACGAACATGTTGCCAAACAACGAGCAGCCAACCATCAGCGGCACCGCGAATCCCAGAACTTTCAGCACGTTTACCGCCGGATGATAAACAGGCGGGAGAACCAGCGCCACCGCGGGACCCGAGAACGCCATCATGAAGATAGCCACTCCCAGACCGGTAATCCAAACATATTTCATCGCCTTCTCAAAAAGGATGAAAAGGCTGTCTCTTGATTTTTGATACACCATCGACATCAGCGGCAAAAGCGACTGCACAGCCAGCCAGCCGAACATAGTGATTACTTCGAATAATTTATAAGCCGCGGCATACCAGCCTACCTCGGCCGATACCCGCATTGCCCCCAGCAGCACGACATCGATCTTGTAATATGCCAGGCTGATGAATTGCCAGTAAAGCATGGGAAACGATTCTTTGACCAGATTACGGAAGATGCCGCGGTCAAACTTCCAAGAGCTGGGGATGCGCGGCAGCCGACTGTACCACAGACTGGAATAACCAAGCCGGACAACGCTTGCCCCCAGGTAAACTTCCGTCATCTGAACGACGCCGCCCCCCCGATAGACAATGGCAATGCCGGCAATGGTGAGCGCAACGGAAAAAACCACGTCCGCCAGGGCGCTTAGGTCCATGCGCTCAAAAGCCTGAAACGCCGACTCGTAAACAGTTGACATCGAAGTAGGAATTATCGACAGCGTCGCGATAAAAAGGGGAATGGCTAACTCGCGTGAGAAGCCGCCTAGGAGGATAATTGCTCCCACCGCTGCCGTCACCAGCAAGGTAGTGACAAGCTTCAGCAGGAGCGCCGCAATGAGAAAAGAATTAGCGCGCTCGCGCCGGCGGCTGACATCACGGATGAGTATATTTGCCGTGCCGAAATCGGCGGCCATACCCGCCAGCATGATAATCACCAAAATCAGCGAGTAGCGGCCAAAGCCGGCAGCCAGCAGCCGGCGGGCGAGCACCAGATTCAGCGCCAGGCCCAAAACTCTGCTGACCACTTGATAGGCAAACAAAAAGGAGATATTGCGGCCGATCCGGCGGATCGGATCGGTTGACGCGCTCAGACCCCCGGTGGACGCGCTCAATCGTCACGCCTTTCATCGCCCTGCCCGCCCGTCAGCAACTGCTTGTTGCGGATAATGATGGCTTCGATCATCCCCAGCATCAATGCAATTACCGGCACAGTCTGATACTCATAAAACTTGGGGTTAACATAATCAGCAACGGCGAGGGTAACCAGCGCCAGCATCATTCCCATCAGGGCAGCCTGTAAAAAGGGGTCCCGAATCTTACTCCAGTTAAACGAGCCGCGCAGCAGTACGGCCGCCAGCGCCGCGACGAAGGCGGCGAGACCGATCAGTCCGAAATATATCCAGATCCAGGTATAGGCGTCATGATCATACCATCGCAGATCATTCGGCATACCAACAACGGGGGGGCGGTACAGCTCATCCAGGGAAATGCCAAAAGCTGGCGAGCTGCGAATGGCGGCCCAGGCAAAATTATCCTCGATGTCGCGCTCGGATAAACTCTGGGATGATTCGGTTTGAGAAGAAAAAGTTGACCCGTACCGGGTAATAATGGCGCCGACATACTTCTGCAGGGTCCCCGTCGCGGTGGCAAACAGCAGCACGGCAACGGTAACAACAACAAATAATGAGATCAGTTTCAGCCTGACATTTTTACGGTTCAGCAACATTACCAGGAAGGCCAGCACCACGATCGGAACAAAGTAGCTGCGGTTAAATTCAAGCAGCACGCCCGCAAGTGTCACCAGCGTCAGCGGCGCATAGAAAGCCAGCCGTTTCCGGTTCCACGGCCGGAGCAGCAGATTCATCAGGCCGACCCAGAAACAGGCAAGGTCCAGCGCGCCTCCGGGGGGCCGCACTCTTTGCACCAGGAGCGCCACCGTCGGCGAATCCGATTGCAGCGATTGTGGCGCGACGAGCGGACCAAAAATGGAATTCTGGGGAAACAAAGCCGTAAAAATAACTGCCGTCGATACAATTGCCCCCAGGGCCAGAAAGGCGCGCACCATCCACCGCTGCCGCTTAACCGAATTGAAGAATATCAGCGCCGGGATAAACAACAGGTAGAGGGATAACGACCTGTCGAAAAAGAACGCAGTGAATATCGAGTGGGATGTAAACCGTTCCTGGATGGGGAAAACAAGCGATTTCGCGACCACGATGGAGGCAAACGCGATCAGGGCGATGGCAACCGGAGAGGCGGTAATTGTTTGGGTAACGGTTGGTTCTCGCCGGCTCAGCAGCGCCCGTCCCACGAGCAAGATTAAAACCATTTCATACGCCAGATAAACCGTATTGTCACTTGACCATTTTCCGAAATATTCAGGCACGAAAAGCGTGGATGTGAGGATCAGAAAAAATACCATCCCCCAATCCGGCCGCCTGGCAACCAGGATAAACAAAGCTATGGCCAGCAGCAGTTCCATCGGGATCTTGAAGCTCAGGCTCGGTGAGATCAACCCGATGAGGGCCGTGGTTACCAGCACAAAAATGGACACCGCCAACAACATGCCCCGGGACAGACGCTTGCCAAAGGCGGCCTCCGATCCCGCGGAGCCGCTCCAACCGATCGATGAAAAATCAAATGAATCTCTAATCTGGGAAGCCAATCTCACGATGCCAGCCTCATGGGTGCTTTAGCTGCGTAGCAGCAACAGAGTCCCGGTTGCCTAAACGCCGGGCTCGAAGGGCAGCATAGACACGCGCCAACGGCAAAGAAGCAACCACAAACACCAGCGGCAGCAGCGGCACCGAGTAGCGTCCGTCCGCCAGCGTCGCCATGTGAATCGCCGTGTACGCGATCAGAGTTATGGTTACCATCGAGACAAGGTCGCGGCCGGGGCCGCCGCGGCGCCACATAATCACCACTCCGGCAGCTCCGGCCAGCAGCGAAAAAGCGTTTGTCAGCGCAAACAGGATGGAACCCTTCGAAGGCGACTTGTCAAAACCGAGGTTAAGCCACATCTGCAGGAAATGCCTGCCGCTGCCGGCAATAAACGATCCCGGCTTTTTAAAGATTTCTTTGATGCCGAATTTGATCGCCGCGTCATTTCGTTGAGCCGAGGTGCCACTTTTATCGACGTGTTGATAAATGTTTCTCTGCTCATTTACTGACATGCCGGAAATCAGGGAATTGCCGGCACCGCTTCCCAGGGGAACAAAGGTGTGCTCAATCAACGAATTGCGAACCACCCACGGAGAATAGACAAACAGCGCCACCAGGCATGGAACCACGGCCCAGCGCAGCGGCAACTTTCGTTTGCGGCCGATAAGCAGGAGCAGCGGCAGAAATATAACCGCGACAAAAATCCCCTTGAATTTCGTCAACGCCAGCAGCCCCATTGCCAAGCCAAGAAACAAAGCCAGCCTGCCCGTCCATTCCTGAACAAGCCTTAGACCAAGATATAATATTAATATTAAAATAAATGTAAAAATGGTTTCTGTCAGTAGCTCACTGCTTAATTGCACCAGCGGCAGATAAATCGCCACGAGCGCCGCCGCCACGATGCCCGCGACCACATCCGCCACACGGCGGGTAATGTGAAAAACCAGCAGCACCGACACCACCGACAGCAGCAGTTGCGTCAGCCGGACTACCAGCCAGCTGTTGCCGCTGACAAACAGGATGGCGGCGGCTAAAGCCGGATAGAGAGGACCATGCGTAGTTATCGGCCGGATGCCTTTGTTTACGACGTAAACCGAAAGCCCCTGATTATGAAGCAGCCGGGTCGCCATCTCGGCATAAGGGTCACCGCCCGCATTTGAAGAAGAGTTGAAGTCAGTAAATCCAAACAGCATCCCCAGCCGCAATAAAAAAGCGACGGCGAGAATTCCAATCAACAAGTAGCGGCTCTTCCCACCGGTGCCTGCCAGCAAATTGTTGACGAGCTTCAATCTAAGTTCCAACTTTGAAAATACGGACATATTCCGGTATTCTTTTTCGCTTGTTGCTCTCGAAATGACAACCTGAAGCGAGCCAGAGCCAAATCAACGAGCAGTTAATATTTTAAAGCATGCAGTCTTCGTTTGTGACATTTATCGTCGCCCGCCCCGGCCGCCAGGGTCTGACCGACGCATATGCGGCCCCGACCGCGGCAACCAGCACTAAAGTCGGTTTATCGTCCAGAATCATCAAGTGCCAGCCGTGAAGCATCAGCACCAGCAGGGACATGTACAGCACGGCGGCCACGCCGCGGGGCTCTTTCCACACCTTAACGCCTTCAAGACCGAACAGGAATGCCAGCCCGGCCACGAGCAGCAATCCGGGCCAGCCAAACTCCATCATCCAGGTGAGCGGCAGGCTGTCCACGGCATGATGATCGGTGCCGGGAGAGTTATAGAGACCGACTCCGAGGGGATGAGCCTGAAGCACACTCCAGGTCAGCGGATACAGATTAATCCTGTTGGAAATCGAGTCCGGCCGGGACAGCCACTGATCGATAACAAGTGAAACGAACCCAAGCTTCCCCTTCTGCACCGAGACATGATCGACGGTAAATTCGTCATCCTGCTCCACGATGCGAAAATCTGCGCCGCCGTTCATCCTGCCGTCAAACCTCGGGTCGGGCAGGTAAAACGCCGCCGCCGTCCACTGGCGGCTGTCTGTCTTATTGATCGCCGCCGTCTGTTTGTAAATGCCGTTCCAGGAATCATAATCGCATCTGATGATGCCGTTGCCCTTGTTAAAATAATTGATTGTAATTGTCACCGGTCCATGATCATTGTGAAAGAAGGCTCTGTCCACCTTAAAATAAATGTAGTGATTTAGCGGCTGGATGCCCGCCGACTCCCCTTTGACGCTGATTACCGGTCCGTCATTGCCCAGGGTCCAGTAGAGCCCCGACTCGCGCATCTGGTAGCCATGCATGTCAATGGAAACCCGCTCGCGGTCCCAGTAATTGAAGCCAATTACCGCGGCGGGGATTAAAACAGCAGGCACGATCCACTTGATATTGCGTCTGACCCAATACCGGGCCCGGATGAGCAGCAGCGGCAGCAAAACCAGCGCTCCAATCAGCCATGAGCCGCGGCTGAACGTCAGGAAAAGCGCCGCCGTCATCATCGCCAGGGACAGGGCCATCATCAGGCGGCGCCGCCAGAATACCAGTAAGACGAGCGGCATCACGCCCAGTATGATCGCACCGACAAATCCGGGATGGCCGATCAGGGAGCGGATCCGGTAAAACTGGCTCGAAGCTTCGATCAGCTTGTCCGAGCCGATTACCTGGATCTGAATGGCATCAAACAACGGGTTTGACTTGGCTGCATATTCGATCAGGCCGAACGCCGCCAGCACTAGCGCGGCGACAGTTATGCCCGCCAGCAGAATCTTTATATCAGCGACATTCCTGAGGCCGAAGCGGATGAGAAAATACACGCCCGCCCCAGTGCCAACCCAGTTGACCACGATGCCGAAAGTCTGCGGATCAAACGCTCCTCGAAAAAGAAAAATGGCCGCAACGGCCGCCACCAGCAGGTCGGTGCGATCCAGTCGCGGCAGGCGGCGCTCTCCGGCCAGCCTGGCAGCCAGAATAATCCAGGAAATCACAAAGAAAAACCGGAAAGGTGTAACCATCGCCGGGCCGATCATGAGATGGCCGGGTCCGACCAGATTTAAGAGATGAAACAGCCCGGTGGCGACAGTGAGGAGGAGGCTCACCCGCCAGGCCAGATGCAGACGGCGGGTTAGACGGCTTTCTGTTTTAGATGGCTCTGATTCCAGACGTCCCCGAAAATGTGCCGGCATCGGCCGGTTCAACCCCTATCCACCAAATATTTTCTTTTTTATCAAACGCCGCGGACTCCGGCGCGGCATCAGGTCGACTCTGGCCTTGGCCAGTTCCCGTTTAATCGGGATGTGGTACGGACATTCTCTTTCGCAGATACCGCAGTTGTCGCAGTTTTGCAGACCTGGCCTGACGCCGGCATACTCCTCGCGGGCCCATTCCCCGGAATGGTACCGGTCAAAATATTCATACAGCCGGAGCATCCTTTTAATATCGATGCCCTGAGGACAGGCGACGCAGCTGTCGCAACGCCGGCAAAAAACCTTGAAACATTTGCGCTCCGACGCCGCGATCGCGTTTATGATCTCATCGCGGGAGACCGCCGCGCCGTCACCGGCGGCGGCTTCCTCAGTGGCGAGATTCTCTTCCAGCTCATCCAGGTTGTACGTGCCTACGACGGTGGAATCAGGCTTCGCAGAAAAGACATATCTGAACGCCACCGAGGCGTCGCCGGCATAGCCAAACATCATCGGCTTGATGGTGACAAACCCGATTCCCCGGGACTGGATCTCCTCGATCATCCCCTCGGCGGCTTCCCGGTCCGCGATATTGAGAGGAAACTCAACCACGTCGAAGGCCGCCATCTCCAGGGCGGCGAGAATCGTCTCGGGCTGGTGAGCGCTGATGCCGACGTGCCGCACATGCCCGGCGTTGCGCATCTCCTCCAACGCCTGATAGGCGCCGCCCGGGCTCATGATCTCCTTGAGCACTCCCATGGTGAGGACATTATGGAGCGAGTAGACATCGATATAGTCAACGCCAAAATTCCGGAGACTCTGTTCAATATCGCGGCGCCCATCCGTCTTTTTGCGCTTGTGGGTGCTCGTGCCCAGCACCACCTTGTCGCGGAAGCCCCTGGTGGCCACGCCAATCTTGTTTTCAGAGTCGCGGTACATCCGCGATGTGTAAAACAAATTAACGCCGCGGTCGTGCGCGGCCTGAATGATTTTACTGCTCTCGGTCTGGCTGATGTACTGGAAGGGAATGCCTCCCAGTCCCAGGCGGGATACTTCCAGGCCTGTATTTCCCAGTTTATTTGACTTCATAAATTCAAGGTTCCGAGTTTAAAGTTCCCGGTTTTGCCGCTAACCAGTATCCGGTATCCAGGATTGGTTTCCAACATCAACCATCCGCATTTTGCCGTTTGACCGCATATACGGTCATCGCCGACGACCACTCGCGGCCATCGACCATTTTTTTATAAAGCGAAAGCCCCTTGACCGCCAGGCGGTCAGCCAGACTCGGCGCATGGACAACATCGTTCTTCCTCCCCAGGCGCCGCTCCTTGAAGTACTGCCAGTTCATTTGACAGTAATACAGAGGCGTTTCATAGACTACTTCGGAGACGCAAAAGCCGCTTAAGGCCAGCAGCCGCGCCAGGCTGGTCCGGTTAAAGCTATACAGGTGCCGCGGCACTTCATAAATGAACCAGTCCGGACCCAGGAGCCTGGCTTCCGGAGCCGCAGCGTTCTGGGTGTAAATGACCAGCAGCGACTGCTCGCCGCTGATCCTGCTGATCTCCTCGATTGTCCGCCGCGGGCTCTGCACATGTTCAAGAACGCCCCAGAGAGTGACCACGTCAAAGGAGCCATCCTCGTAGCCGGCGTCCTCCAGTTGGCCGGCAAAGGCGTTGATGCCAAGTTCGTCCCGGGCCAGATCCACCATCCTCTCGTTATAATCGACGCCGGCGACATCCCAGCCGTTCTCCTTCATGTAGTAAAGAAAGGACCCGTCGCCAAAGCCGATATCCAGCAGCTTGCCAGGCTGCTGGTAAATTTCAATCCTGTTCTTGCGCGGTCCCAGGAGCCGGCCCAGCTCATCCATGCTCCGGTCCTTGAGCCCCGCGGCCTTGCCGTAGAGGTCGTAATCTTCCTGGGGATAATAGCTTCCCATTTCCTCAAATGAGGGGCGGGGACTGACAAAGATTAGGCCACAATCCTGACATTTTAACAACTGAAATGAGCCGGGAGTGCCAAACAGCCGGTCGGAACCGGTAAACAGCAGCTCGTGGTAGCCGCCGCCGCAAAGATCGCACTTGCCTGCCGTCACATCCATCCCTTCCCTGGCGCAGGCAGCCACACATTCTTGGTATAAGCCCAGTAGTTGCAGTCGCGGCAAAGATCGATCTCGTTCCAGCGGCCGTGCTTGTGCAGGCTCCGGTAACGCTTGAGCTCCGGTCCCTTCCAGATTTCCTCGATGCTCTGCTGCCTGACATCACCGATTACGCCGAGATGATCGAAGTCAACGTTGCAAAAACTGACCTTGCCGTCCCAATTAATGGAAAAAGAGTTCCACAGGAAAGAGCACGGATAGCGCCGGGACGGCATTTGCATCAGGCTGCCGACCTCGGGACGGAGCCCGCCCCAGTTGATGGCCGGAATCAGGAGGACGTCAACCTCGTGCTCTCCCCACTGCTCCTTAAAAAGACTGATCTCATCCTTGGTGTCCTGCATCACGATCAGCTGCACCTTCACCCGCGGCCAGACATAGCCGCGCTCCCGGCGCAGCCGGAGGAAGCGCTCGATATTCTCGATCACCTGGTCATACTTGGTGGAGCCGCGCACCTTCTTGTAAGTCTCCGCCGTGGCAGCATTAACACTAAACAACAAAATGTCAAGCTTGGAATCGAGAATCCGGTTGGCCTTCTCCTCATCCAGGAGCAGGGCGTTGGTGTCCATGTTAAGCAGCGTGCTGGGGGCGACGGCCTTGACGTGGTCAATCAGGTCAAAGATATGGGGGTTCTTCAGCGGCTCGCCGTCCTTGTGCAGCCTCACCTCCGCCGGCGCGTGCCGTGAAAGCTCCTGCGCCAGCTTGTCAAACAGATCCATATCGATATCACCCACCGGCCGGGTAAGATCCTTGCGCGGGCACATGCGGCACCGCAAATTGCACCGGTTAGTTGGCTCGATGTTGATGCGGGATGGAAAATCCGCCGTTATCTCCGCCGGCCGCAACACTTTTTCCTTGACCAGATTTTTTGTTTTGGATTTGAGTGACATTATTAACAATTTCTGCTTTCTGGTTTCTGGTTTCCGGTTACGATCATTTAACTAGAAACTTGCAACTCGAAACCAGAAGCTTTGTTTATGCGATTGGCTCAAAAGTCTGCTTCTTGAAAGTCTTAAACAGCATCCACTCAAACGGCATGTCGTAATAGTGGTGCCGGGCCCGCGCCTGCGCCAGCGAATGCAACACGTGATAGGGAATCTTTTTCAGACCTCCGTTATTCAGCTTCATCTGCATGTTTCTGTCCGGGTACGCAAACGGATAGTAAAAGCCGTTGATCTTCTCGATCTTCTTCCGCTCTTCCGGAGTTACCCAGACGCTCTCTTTGAGCGTCGCCGGGTTGTAATCCGCCCATTCCTCCAGCGACAACGGCTCCGGCATTCCGTATTTTACCGACAGATCGTAAAGGGGCGTTCCCGGATAGGGCGTAAAGACAAAAATCTTCGTTCTGATTTCCGGGGAGATCTTCTTGACTTTTTCAATGAAATTTAGCAGATCCTCGGTGGTCTCTTCCGGCTGCGTCCCCGGTGCATGGGGAAAACCGGTGATAAACGTGAAGGTGCCGCCGATGCCATAGTCACGGCAGGTCTGGGCGCTCTTTAAATGGTCCTCGGCGGTAGCGCCCTTTGAAATCAGCTGCAGCACCGGCTCGGTGGCGGACTCGGCGCCAACGATAATGCGTTTGCAGCCGCTCTCGCGGATCAGCTTCAGCACCTCCGGCTTGTACCGGTGGAATGTGTCGGGGCGCGCCGAGGCCACCCAGCGGATCTTCAGGCCGGAATTGATGAACCCCTCACAGATCGCCTTCACCCGGTTCTGGTTGGCAAAAAAGTTGGCATCGCTAAAATTTACCTGGTCCAGGTTGTATGACTTGACGATATGTGATACTTCCCGCACGACCCGGTCGGCGTCCAGACCGGTCCAGTGCCGCTGGTAGAGCTGCGCGTCGGCGCAATAACCGCACTTTCCCGGGCAGCCCTGGCTGGAGTGAAATTCGATCGTGCGGATACTTTCGTGGTTCTGCGTCTGGTTGAGCATGATGGCGCGGTTGACATCAAGCAAATGATAAGGTGCCGGCATGACGTCATTGATATTCACCAGGGGCCGGACCGGATTGCTGACGATGCCCTCCGCGGTCCAGTAAACCGAGCCAAGGACGCCCTCGGGGGCCTTGCCGGCTGCCAGCGTCTCCACAATCTCGGGGAAGGTAACATCACCCTGCCCGACGCAGACAATGTCGCAGGCCTCGGACTGGCAGCATTGCTCTGGAAACAGGGACGGATGATAGCCACCCCAGACAATCGGGATTTCGGGGTTAAGCGCCTTCACCTTGCGGGCCATCTCGATGCCGCGCTTGATCTGGTAGCCGGTGATGGAACTGATGCCGACGCAGACAGCGTCATCCAGATTGGTCAGCACTTCCTGCTCGTAATTTGGAGTGACCCGCTCGTCAACCAGGTGCAGCTCGTACTTGCCCTCCAGCGGCGCCGCGATCACGGCAATGGCAAGCCCCAGCTCGATCCGGTAATGCCCGAACGCCGGCGTCGGGAAAAACAGCACGACTTTTTTCTTCCCCCGGCGGTCATAATTGGTCTTTCTGCTCGTAGCGGTCATGTGAAATTATTCCTTTGTGGCAATATACAACTCCCCCAAAACTGTCATTCTGAGGAGCGCGAAGCTTGGGCGCAAGATCTGTCAGTCTCCGGAAAGCAGATCCCCTGGCACTCGTCGAGTGCCTCAGGATGACAACCCGCGGAGAAACTTAAAAACCCAGGTAACTCTCCCATTATAGTAACAGCGGCAGGGTTACTGCCAGCATTCCCTTTCAAGTCAGTTTCAGCCGGCGGGCCAGGTGCCATTCCCACGGAAGCGAATAAAATCCCGCCGCCACCCGGGCGCGGCAAACACCGGTAAACAGCCAGTACAGCGGCTCAATGACCTTGCTGGCCGATCGCTTCTCCCGCGCCAGCTGGTTGGGATAGGCCCAGGGGATGTAAAAATCAGCGATCTGCTTCACCTTGAACTTCTGCTTGCGGCTAATCCAGGGAGTCTCCACCGAACGGGCGTCGTACACCGACCAGCCGGCGAGAGAGTCCGGCATTTTAAAACCGCTGGCTTCGCCCAGCCGGGTCAGCGCCGTACCCGGATAAGGGGTGAAAAACAGCGTCGTGGTGCGGGTATCGGCATAGATCTCCTTGAGTTGCTTCATAAAATCGAGAGTGGTCTGCATCTGCTCCCAGGTCTCGGTCGGAAATCCGAGGATAAAGACGTAAGAAGGCTGGATCTCGTGCCGGCGGCAGCGGCGGGTGGCCTCCAGCACATCGCTGGCCTCGTTTCCCTTGTTGATCAACTTCAGAACCGTATCATCACCTGATTCAGCGCCCATCATGAACTTGGTGCAACCGCTGTCCCGGATCAGTTTCAGGTCATCATCACTAAAAGAAAGCACCTGGGACGGCCGGATGGTCGCGAACCACTCAAACCGGCGCGGCGCCTCCAGAAAGCCGCGGCAGATTTCCCGCACCCGGCGCTTGGAGGCAAAAAAGTTGTTGTCGTCGAAATAAATTCTCTCGAGGTCGTACCGCTCCACCAGGCCGTTTACTTCGGAAACCACCCGTTCCGCCGCCAGCCCTTTCCATTTGCGCCCGTAGGCTTCGGGATTGGAACAGAACCCGCATGCGTGCGGGCAGCCGAAGCTGGAAACGTAACTCAAGCCGCGGCGCCGGTCGCCATGGAAGCGGCGGTTGAACTCCATGTAGCGCTCGACATCCACCAGCCCGTACGGCATCGCCGGAAACTCGTTGATGTCGGCAACCCGGCGGTCGGGATTGTGGACTACCGCTCCATCCCTGATATAGGAGACGCCGGCGATATCCGCCAGCTCCCGCTTGCCCTCCAGATAGTCCGCCAGCTCCATCATTGTCTGCTCGCCCTGACCGCGGACAACGATGTCGATGCCGGGATCCCGTATGGTTTGCTCTGCAAGCAGGGATGGATGGTAACCGCCCCAGACCACCGGCTTGTCCGGAAATCTTTCCTTTGCCGCTCTTGACACGTCCAGCCCATCGGCGATTTGATATCCAGTCATGGAGCTGACACCGAAGAGGTCGGCTCCATCCATCGCCGCGACCGCCTTGTCCCGGTAGTCAGGCTCGACGCGGGCGTCGATGACCTTCACCTCCACCCCGCGCTCCTGAAGCGGCGCCGCCAGCGCCAGCAAGCTTAGCGGCGGGCTGGCCTTGTGTTTGTTGTCCTTGTTTGTCAGTGGAAAGAATAAGACAAATTTCATGGCTGCTTTCCCTTGTCTTTCCGCGCATAGACCTCAATCATTATACCTTGACCGGCTCGGGGCAGCAGTCGCGCCGCCGGTTTCACAACCAGCTTGCGAACAGCCCGGTCCAGGACCGACGAGGGGAAAGTCCGGCCCCGCCGGATTTCAATGCTCCGTTCCGTCACGTAAGCGGCGCCGTAATGAAGCAGATCGCCAACATGAAAACCGTTGTTCTTAAGCAGCACCGCCAGGCTGCCGGGCCCGAAATGCCAGACATGGCGCGGCGCCTCCACGTTGAACCAGGCGCCGCCAAAGAAGCGCGCTTCCCAGGACTCAATGTTATGGGTCTGCACCACCAGCAGGCCGCCGGGAGCCAGGCTTTCCCAAGCGCGCCGCAGGCATGCATTCGGATCGTCAACGTCTTCGATGACGCCAAACAGCGTGACGCAAGCATACGGTCCGCCCCAATCCACCTCATGCTCGGCGCCCGCGACTACGTCCAGACCGAGGCGGTCGCGCGCGTAAGCAGCCACATCCTCTTTGAGTTCGATGCCGCGCACCTCCCAGCCACACTGCTGCATCCCCAGCATGAAATAACCGTCACCGCAACCAACGTCCAGCAGTCGTCCGGGCCGGCGGCGGTGGTTGATCTGGGCGATCTGCGGCGCAAAACGCGCGATGCGCTCCTCGGGCCGGGCCTGCCTCCGCCCCAGAGCCCAATCGTAAAGAGGATATTCATCAGCGAAGGCGAGGCGCCGCTCGTCAAACGGCGGCCGCGGGGACATCCTCAAAGCGCCGCAATCAGGGCAGCGAACGATCTGAAACTGACCGGAAGAACCGAGCAGACTGTCCCCCACCGTCCATGCGGGCAGCTGACCCGCCGATCCGCAGACGGCGCAGTCGACCGGGGAGCTCAATGCCCCGCCCGCCACTTTTTCAGACGCCACTCCAGCGGAGCCCGGAAGTCACGCTTGCGCACCCGCCAGGCAGCCAGCTGATGCATCCCTTTATAGGCGAGCGCCTTGGGGCCGCCGGCGTTCATTTTTTCCATCAGCTCCGGACCAGGCGAAGCGAATGGCATGTAAAAATCAATAATCATGTCAACTTTTTCCTTGTAAACCGGATCCACCCAGGGCGTATGCAGCTCGGTAAGGTCAAAGTCCTCCCAGGCCTCGGTGTAGGGAGGTGGCGCAAAACCCAGCCGCACCGCTTCGTCAAACATCGGCGCCCCCGGGTAGGGAGCAAAGAAAAAGCCATGCACCTCAAAATTCTCGTTAATGGCCTTGATCCCCTCGATCATCTTCATCGTCGCGTCGATGTCCTTCTGCGGCTCGCCGGGAAAGCCAAACATCGTCGTAAACCGCGCCGTGATCCCCAGCCGGTTGCAAATGCGCGCCACGTGGAACGTATCCTCCACGGTCGTCTGCTTGCCGATATACTCCAGCGCTTCCTGCGATCCTGATTCGGCGCCCAGAAGCAGCCGCCGGCAACCGGCGTCGCGAACCAGCTGCTGCAAGTCCCCGGGAAATTCGATGAACTGCTTGGTGCGTACGTCCGCGGCCCATTTCAGGTTCAGCTTCCGCTCGATCAGCCCCTCGCAGATGGCGCGGACCCGCTTCTTGCTGACAAAGAAGTTCGTGTCGGCAAAATCGATGGCGTTGACGCCGTACTTCTTGACCAGATTCTCAAGGTCGTCCACCACACGCTCGGCGGAGAACGGCTTCCAGCCGCGGCCATACATGGAAGTCTCGGCGCAAAAACCGCAGCCAAACGGGCACCCCTGCGAAGAAAAGTACTTCATCGTGCGGGTGCCGACATCATTGACCATGTACTTTTCTGTATCAATGATATCGTATGGAGTCGGCGGAAACTGGTCCAGATCCACCAGCGCGGGATAGGCGCCGATTACCGGTTTGCCATCCTGCTTGTAGCAAAGCCCGGGAATTCCCTCCAGCGAGCCGTCTTCAGTCCCGGCCAGCCGCCGGGCCAGCTCGGTGGCGGCGATCTGTCCCTGGCCGCGGATAATGATATCTACATACGGCTCCGCCAGCGTCTGCTCCGGTAGCATGCTGGCATGATAGCCGCCCCAGATAACGGGAATATCCGGGTAAGACTGCTTGACCGCGCGCGAGATGGCGACGGCGTCGCGGATCTGCAGGCCGGTCATCACCGAGAGGCCGACGTAGAGCGCCCCCCGGGCAGCTTCAAGAATGTCAGGAATATGGGGATGGATGACCCGGCCGTCGACGATTTTAATGTCAAAACCGGCTTCCATCAATGGCGCAGCCACCGCCATCAGCGGCAGCGGCGCCCAGACATTGCTCTCGCGCATAAGGCGCGGAAAAACCAGAGTTACTTTTTCACTCACGGGACCCCCGGGAAGCGTGAAACATGGAACAATCCAAATTATAGCAAGTTCAGCCGCGCCCTAGCTGCCGACCTGGCTTCTTTATTGCTTGATAGCCGACGAGATTGCGGGAAGAAAGATCTCCTTAATCCAATAATAAAAAAGGCTTGCGTTTGCGTGATCAATTTAAGCGGTCAAGCCTGCCTCAAAGCCTGCCGAAAAACCGGATCGAGCCCTGATATTGGTTGATTAAGTTCGAGTAAATCAATAAACTTTGTTTAGTCGGCTTTAATATGGGATCTTCTCAAACCTTGGCTAAAAAAGACAATTCCTCTGTTCGCGGAAGCTTGCCCGGGTTCCTTCTGAGTCCGGGAGCAGTCCTGTTCATAATCATCGCATTTGCTGCCGCGATCCGCATCTGGGCGGCGCATATTCATCCCTTGATCATGAATGACGAGACGGTTTACGCCCGGATGGCCCAAAATCTGCGAGCGGGTCACCTTCCCTGGGACATAACCGGCAATGCCGATACTGTTTGGACTCCCCTGCTGCCAATCACCATGGCAGGGCTGCGGCCGTTGGTAAACAACATGGTTACGGCCGGCTATATTACCGATATCTTTTTTGGCAGCCTGCTGCTGATTCCCACATATTTGCTCGGCGTCGAACTCGTGAACAGGCGTGTCGGCCTTCTGGCCGCGGCGCTAATGGGTATCTCCCCGCTCTTTGTTAATTTCTCTTCCATGATTTACAGCGAAAGCGAATATATTTGTTTCTTCCTGTTTGGACTCCTTTTTGGCTGGCGGCTGTTGACCCGGAAGACGCTTTCGACCGGCATCCTTACCGGCGTTGCTCTCGGTATTGCCTATATCTCAATTGCGACAGCCGTCATTTATCTGGTCATTTTACTCGTGCTGGGCCTGCTGGTAGCGCATTTTAGCCATTCCTGGAAACAGCTATTAAAGCCGTTATTGCTGATGGTTGCTGTTTTTCTAGTTATTGGCGCGCCCTATGTTTTCTTCCTGCACACCCAGCTTCATCAATGGACTTTCACCGGCAAGGATGCTTCTGGCAAATCAGCGGCTCTCGACCGCGGCTGGGATTCCACCGCCGGCTGGAACGACGGCGCCATGGCTCTGACGGCAAATGGCACGGAAACTCAACTTGATCAAGTAAATCAAAGCTCCAACAATGAAAGTACGCTGGGCGCTTTTTTTCATCATCCTTTGCAGCGGATTAAGACTTTTTACACAGACCTGGGCCAGGCAGAGAGAAAGATTCCCGATGTACTGTTCATAGGTTTATTGCCGCTTTTCGGCCTGGGCCTGTTCGCTAACTCATGGGATATCTCACGCGCCAAACGGATCGGATATACATTCCTGATGATCACACCCGCAATTCCCATGCTAGCCGTCTGGTTTGACGGCAACACCCGCTTTTTTATGCCCTTCCTGCCGCTGATAATGATCTGGGTTGCCAACGGCTGGCGGCAACTGGAGGTATGGGGACAAAAAACAGTAACTCAGTTAACAAAGAACAGCGGCCACAGCCGGCTTTACATAAATCTGATACCCTGGGTTGTTGGGGTGCTTGTTATTCTTCCCATTTTGCCTGTGGACCGCGGTACCGTCCAGGCGGAATCTTATCCGGTAGGAATGGAAGAAGCGGGAAAAGCAATCCATGGCAAACTTGACCAGAAGAAGCTTATGTGTCTTGAGACTATTCCTGCCTATTACGCGGGAGACGACTGGGTGGAATTTCCGGACGGCACCTACAAGCAAATAACGGCATATGCCAGGGCCCACGGGGTGAATTACATGGTCA
Organism: Thermoleophilia bacterium; assembly: GCA_014874265.1. Lineage (GTDB taxonomy): Bacteria > Actinomycetota > Thermoleophilia > BMS3ABIN01 > BMS3ABIN01 > JACWAD01. The sequence goes on from JACWAM010000068.1 coordinate 31,152, forward strand.
TTGACGCGGGTGAGATGAAAGAATGGCGGCCGCAGCTGGAAATCCTGCTGCAGGCACAATCAAAACATCCAGAATGGTCGCTTGTTACAATTAAAGACAAGCGCGGCGGAGATGATGAAACCTATGTTTTTCAGCTGCACAGGAATTTGAGCCAGGTTTGATTTCTAGTCATCTTTTATTCGTTTCAGGCTCTCGACAACCCACCATTCAGCCGGCATCTGCCAGTATTTTTTTTGGCACCGATATGAACTAACTTTTTCCATCATGTCAACATATCGTCTGCGGAGCCGCCTGCCTTTCGAATGTGCGAGCACTGAAGCTGACGGATATCCGAAGGTAAGGTAAAAATCTCTCTGCTTCATCCGGTTGGCAAATTTCTGGCTCACCCAGGGAAGGTTGCATTCGAAACTGTTGAATTGTGACCATTCTTCAAACGTGGCCGGCTGCTGAAAGCCCATATCACATGCCTTTTCATAAAGGGCGTGGCCGGGCATGGGGGCGAAGAAGAACATCGCCGATCTGTACTCCCCGGTTATCTCGGATATCTGCTGGATCATATCCCAGGTTTCTTCAACTTCCTCAGCAGTTTCACCGGGAAAGCCGACAATGAAGAAAAATGAAACATGAAAACCATGCCTCCTGGCAATCCGGGCGGCTTCAATCGTCTCCTCCCGCGATATATCTTTCTGCATCACATTCAGCATATTATCAGAGCCGCTTTCAGCACCAACCGAAAGATCTGACAATCCGCTTGATTTAAATGTCTGGATGGATTCCTCGGAGAATTTGACTATTTGATTCGAACGGGCATAAGCCGTCCATTTAAGATCCAGGCCCCGGTCCGTACTCAACTGGGCTATTTCTCGAGATCTGTGTTCTTTGACAAAAAAATTTGCGTCCACGTAGGCAACCCCATCGAGATGAAAATGACTCTTGAGAAACTCGACGTCTGACATCACTCGGTCAGGACTGTAGGAGAGCCAACGCCTGCCGTAAACCAGGGGCTCGGCGCAAAACTGGCATCGATAGGGACATCCTTGACTTGAAACGTAATTAATCGCGCGCTTGCCTGCGTTTGGCAAACCGGAAATATAGCGCTCCGGATGATCCAGTTTCTCATAGGGGAGGCGTGGAAAATTATTGATGTCTTCCATTTTACGGGATGGATTGGAAATGACTTCACCCTGCCGCTGGATGGTAGTGCCGGCAACATCCGCAAAATCTTCACCCTGGCTGAGCAGGCCAGCTATTTCCAGGAGCGTCCTTTCACCCTGCCCCCTGACTACGGCGTCAACATACTTATTCTTGCATGTTTGTTCCGGCAGGATCGATGGATGATAACCGCCCCATATTATCGGCAGTTCATGGCCCGCCAGACGTACAGCTTTTGCGGCCTCCAGACCATGAAATATTTGCGGCCCGCTCATGCTGCTGATGCCAAGCAAAAGCGCGTCGAAACAGTTATCCACGACATTTTTCACCGCATCGGCGTCGGCATCGCCATTAATCATGGTGACATCGTATCCTTCCGCCAGTAAGGGAGCCGCAAGCGCCATTATCGGCAAAGGCACCAGTGCTGAAGACCAAGGCAACCTTTGCTTGAAGTACGGCTTGGGATAAAACAGGACAACTTTGTTTTTTACGTCCATTTTGCCCCCCTGGCATTAACGATGCGTTTAAGAAATTTCTGATATCGTCCTGCCGCACCGGCAGCACCCCGGCTCACACGCTCTGGCAGGCGCGTGAAGCTGCGCCGTCCAGTATCAGTCGCGTGCAAAAAAAGGAAATTTAGGTTTGGCCTATTCTTGAAAGTCTGTTTATATTAGTCATTTAGATAAAATTAGTCAACTGGACTAATTAGATCATATGAAGTATATACGTTGCATCACTTCTGAAACTGCCCAACCTGCGGTTTGCTTTTTTAGCAATCAGGGATTACAAAGCGATGAAGCCGCTCCGTAAGGAAATAAATTGGCCTTCTGGCGGCCGGTGAGATTGGGGTTTGGCGCCATCTTGCCCGGAAGCGCAGCAACCGCTCCCGGGCAATGGCGTGGGTGTGGTTCGGGTTTAGTTGGCTTTTAGCGAATCAGCCTGGGCGATGGCGGCAATTTCGTCATAGTTGGTTTTCTTGGAAACGATGAAATCGCCTAGCACCAGATAATCAAGGCCGGTGGTAAAGAAACAGCGGATCGCATCCGTGGGAGAGTTGACAATCGGTTCGCCCTTAACATTAAAACTCGTGTTCAGAACCATGGGACAACCGGTCAGTTTATAAAAAGACTCGATCATGGCATGATACTTGGGATTCGCGGACGCGCTGACGGTCTGGGGGCGTGCAGTGCCATCCACGTGAGTTACCGCCTGAATTGAGCTCCGCTTTTCTTTTCTTACCTTGGGAATAAGCAGCATGTATGGGGAGGGAATATCCAGCTCGAACCATTCACCGGCGTGTTCCTCCATAACCGAGGGAGCGAAGGGCCGGAACTCTTCCCTGAACTTGATGCGGGCATTGACGATATCCTTGTTTTCCGCAGGTCTGGGATCCGCCAGAATGCTCCGCGATCCCAGCGCCCGGGGGCCAAACTCGCTGCGGCCCTGAAACCAGCCAATGATAGCCCCGTCAGCCAGCAATTTTGCCACTGTCTCCGGCGCATTCTCCAAGCGATAACCGGTAAGCCCGCTGTTTTTCAGCTCCCGCTCAATTTCCTCATCAGAGTAACCGCTGCCCCAGTAGGCATGATCAAACTCAATCCGCTTTTCGATGCCGTAAATATGATGGCGAGCCAAAAGCGCCGCTCCCAGGGATACGCCCCCATCGTTCGACGCCGGCTGAATGAAAATGTTTTCCGGCGACAGCTCCCGGTAAATCTGATAATTCATGACTCCATTCAGGCAGACTCCACCCGAGAGGCACAGGTTTCTGGTTGCCGTCAAATCAAACAGATGGCGCACAATCTCGACGCCGACCTCGTTGAGTCTGGCCTGCAGGCTGCTGGCGATATCCATGTGCACCCTGGTGATATTTTCGCCCTTCCGGCGCGGCGGACCGAATGTTTTTTCCACCAGGGAAGTCCAGTTATGTCCCTCCTTGCAGTCGGAATACAAATAATACTGGTTGTAATCGGTATTGACATGAAAAATACTATCTGGGTCAAACCGGAAAATTTTCCTCATTTGATCAAGATATTTCGGCTCACCGTACGATGCCAGGCCCATGACCTTGTATTCATCAAAGATTCCAAATCCTAGATAAAGCGTAAAGGCGTCGAAGACCATTCCCAAGGACTCGGGCAAGAAGGATTCGCTGAGCTTCCTGATTCTCGATCCCTCCCCCACGCCGAGAAGGCCGGTGCTCCACTCGCCGCGGCCATCGATCGAGAGGATGCCGGCACGTTCGAACGGAGAAGCAAAAAAAGCGCTTGCTGCATGGGCCAGATGATGCTCAACAAACTCCAGCCGCGCCTTTGGCAAAAGCGTTTGCACTATTTTCCCATCATCCAAAGTTCCAAAATAGAGGTCTCTGAGAAAATTGATTTTCCGGCGAATTACCTGAGGTTTTAACGAATCAAAATAAAGAATGCCCAGCCGCTTAAGCAGATTTCCATAGGGAGTCCAGCCAACGATGGCGCAATCGACGCTCTCGTTTGAGACGCCGGCATATTCGAGACAGAACTTGATGCTCTCGTATGGGAAGCCGCCATCGTGCTTTATCCGGGTGAGCCGCTCTTCTTCAATCGCGGCAACCAGCTTGTTCCCCACGATCAGCGCGGCGCTTGAATCGTGCCCACTGGAGCAATTGATGCCCAGGATTACTTTTTCTTTGCCATATGCCATTGAAGCTTCCTTTCGGGGGAGACAACTTTGTTTCGTAATGCCGTCTGCCTAACCATCTGCTAACAATAAAAACCGTGCCGGCTTCCCAATCGTCATCATTTCTCGCCGACCAAAACTACTTCTTCCCCCAAACCCGGGCGTATCTTCAGGAGCAGCCATTCAAACATCTGTATCCCAAATGCTCCCAAACGGTCAAGCAAACCCGGATTGCGCAAGACATAATATCCTGTTCTTTCAATCGCTTTGTTGGCGAGGTACAGGGGCGCGGCATGACGCACGCTGGTCATGACCTGCAGCTTATTAAAACCTGCTATCTCCGCCATTCGCTTCAACGAACCGGGTGAAAATACAAACAGGTGCCGGGGTGAATCCATAAACATTACATCTGCGTGCTTGAAAACCCGGCTTCCCAAACTTTCAATGTTTGGCGTGATCATCACGAATTTTCCGCCCGGTTCCAGAATGCGATAAAACTCCCTCAGCAAGGAAACAGGGTCATAAACATGCTCGATGACATGATTGCTGATGATGGCTCCGAAATAGCCATCCGGATATTTGATCTCTTCGGGAGTGCCGTGCTTGACCTCCAGGCCTTTGGACCGGGCATGCTCTACGGCGGAAGGATCCCGATCAGCGCCTTCCACCTGCCAGCCAAGCTCCTTCATGATTTTTAACTGTTGCCCGGCGCCGCATCCGACCTCGAGCAGCCGCTTCCCCGGGCATGCGGGCAGCAGCATCACGCTCAGGTCACTGGAAGCCTTCCATCCCGGATGCAACAGGATGAGCTTGCTCATCAGCCTTTGCGGGGCGCTTGTGCCATCGTTCCCGTAACCGTACCTTGTTGATAAATATCCTTTTTTAAGATATTCATAAATTCTCTTGCTTTCATTTCCCGGATTTTCTCCACCTTCATGAGTGAAGTAATTCTCATAGGCCCGGGAAATATCTTCCTCGATCGGCATGGGATCGAGCCAGACCAGCCCGCAGCTCTTGTTAACACACTTTTTTGAGCTCCATGTGCCCGGCGTTTTAAAAAAGAGGTCTGTTAAATCCTGGAATAAAACCCTGCCCTCCCCGCCACAGGCGGGACATTTATGAACAGGCTCGGTCCTGATTATTTCCTTGGCATTATCTGTCATGATATTTCCGCGGAATCAGCGCCTTTGTCAACCATTCCGCCTCTTTTTCGTTAAACCGTCTCTTTTTTAATAACCGCGTAAAGCGTCAATCTGGGAACTTACCCGCCGCATCCGCTTCAGGCGTCCCAGATGCCGGAAGAGCTGCCATTCCAGCGGCAGGCGATAGAAATTAAAAGCGCACCGTAAAACCGCAGCCCAATGCAAGGGATATAATAGCGGCATCCACTTAATCTGTCGCATGCGTTTGCGCATCGTCTGGTTGGGATACGCGAAGGGAAAGTAAAAATTATTGCAGCTGCTGACGAAATTCTTGTCATCCTCCGTAATCCAGGAAGTGCTGACAGAGGTCGATTCCCAGTTGGCCCACTCACTGGTTTTTACCGGCATCCGTAACCGGAGCCGCTCAGCGATCTCAAAAAGTTGCGTTCCCGGATAGGGTGTAACATAAAAAGTGACCGTGACGACATCGGGATGCTCCCGCCGCAGTTTCTTTATCAGCATCAGGGTTTGCCAGATCTCATCTTTCGACTCCGGCAAGGCCTTGGGGAATCCCACCATGAAAGCATAGACGCCGTGAATACCGGCATTTTTCAACAGGCGGTTGGAGGCGATAGCCTGGTCCGGTGAAGTCCTTTTGTCGATCAGTTTCAGTACTTCATCGGACCCAGATTCTATGCCGATCTCAATCGTTCGGCAACCGGCCTTTTTGGCCAGACTTAACGTTTCCGGCTTGACCTTAAATAGCTGGCTGGCCCGTGCTGTCACCGTCCATGTAATGCGAATATCCCGGTCGAGCAGCAGCCTGCTGATCTCCTCCACCCGCCTGGGGCTCGCAAAAAAGTTGGCGTCAGCGAAACTGACGTGCTCCAGCCGGTACATTTTGTCGAGCTGTTCAATATCGTCAACGACGGTGCTGGCGGCCCGGGCGGTCCACTTGCCAAACACCTTCGGCTCAACACAAAACGCGCATTTAAAGGGACATCCCTGGCTGGAAAAGTACTGGACCGCGCGCCTGCCCCCATTCAGTCTAAAAAAACGCTCGATGTCAAGAAGTTCATAAGGAGCCCGGGGGAAATTATTGATATCCGCCACAGGCCGGCTGGGATTGCTAACGATCTCGCCGGCGCCATCCCTGTACGTGGCGCCCGCCACCCCATCAAAGCCCCGATTCTCTTCCAGACGCTGAACCAGCTCACCGAACGTGACCTCACCCTGTCCGCGGACAACCGCGTCAACGTAGGGCTCTGAAGCCGCCTGCTCCGGCAGGAGGGAGGGGTGGTACCCGCCCCATATCACGGGAACCCGGGGATGGCGCTTTTTCACCAGGCGAGACAGATGAATCGCCCTTTTTAGTTGATGACCGGTGATAGTGCTGACGCCAACGCACAGCGCTCCCTCTGCCGCCTCTATCAGCTCCTTGTCAACGTCGGGACTGAGGCGCTCGTCGATCAGGACGATCCGGTAACCCTTAGCGTGAAGAGGTGCCGCCACTGCCAGGATGGACAAAGGCAGCTCCAGAGCGTAGCCCTGCCGCTCCAGCGGGCTCGGGAAGACAAGCACAATCTTGGGTTTACCTGAATTATTGGAATCGCTTGACAATCTCTGTTAATCTCCCGCCGGATAAGATCGGCTCCCGACAAGAAAGAACGACCGCCTGCCGGACCGGAAAAGTTTCTCGAAAAAGAGGGAGCGGGGAAGCGTTAATCATCCAGTCCGTTTAGCCAGCACGCGTTTGGCGCCATTTCTCATCTGCTCAAAAACGGGCAGCTCAGCCAATACGGAAAGTTTCGGGTGCTTCATCAACCAAAGACCCCGGCATCTGGCGCACAGCTCCAGTTCCTCGTACCGTTTTTCCTTGAGCAGTCGACGGTACCTTCTCATCTCGGCGCCGTTCCAGATTTCCATAATCGATTCCTTGTTTAAATCGCCCAGGATATACCTGGCGTCCAGGTCGGCGCTGCAGCCAACGACCCTGCCATCCCAAACGATGCTGATCGCCGACCAGAAAAAAATGCATGGATAATAGCCCATGTCGGATTTCTTCGGGTCAAAACCGGTATCTTCCCGCCAGTAATGGGGGTTTCCCATAAAGAATTCATCTACCGAAAGCCCTTCAAAGCGGGCGATAAAACCGGGGTCTATTCTCTGGCCGGGATGTTGCTGTGTTTTCAGGATCTGAATAGTTACCTCGGGCCGGCGCCGCCCTCTTGCCGCCCTCAGACTTAAAAAATTGGAGACGTTTTCAACAATCGTGTCAAAAAGGGCTTCCTTGCCCTGCTTTTCGTAGTCTTCCCGGAAATCACTCTCCATCCTGACCCACATCTTGTCCAGCCCTGCGTCCAGCAGCTGTTTTCCCTTCTCTTCATCAAGCAGAGACCCGTTGGTCACCAGCCAGGCTTCCAGGCCTTTGGAAACGACATACTCCACCATCTCCGGCAGACTTTCATGCAGGATGGGCTCGCCATCAAGAAACAGGGTGACTTCACGAACGCCGGCGGCGGGTGCCTGGTCGATAATCTTGTGGAAGAGATCCATGTCCATAAAGCCTTTCGGGCGCGATCCATCCTTGCTGCCGTCCGGTTCTTCGAGGTTGCTGACATTGGTCGGCTCCACCTTGATGAAAAGCGGTCCATTAGGGGTCTCTTCATTGAGGCGAAACCAGTGATAATGACGTCTGTAGCTCGCCCATTTCTTTGCTATTTCTTGTGAATTTGCCATGTCTTAAGCCTAAAAAAAACCAACCGTTCAGAAACAAAAACCTTTCCAAATCTGACTGACATAATCAGATACGAACAAAAAAATTTTACACTAAAAGGAATAGGCACGGAAGCGGCCAGAGCGCCTGATATTTCCTATCGTCAGGCCGCTTCACGTCACCGCCACTGACAGCGTCTGGCTTTTCCACCCTAGCCTCTGATGCGCCTGATGACCTTGCCGAGTCTTCGCTTCGCCACTTGTTTAGGCGTGGGAGACAGCTCGTTGTGCGCTTCCTTGAGCATCTGCCGGA
>JACWAM010000001.1 GCA_014874265.1 Thermoleophilia bacterium
CGGTGGGCTTGGATTTCGATCTTTCCGAAATCAACGAAATCACGGCAAGAACCCCGCATCTATGCTCGCTGCGGCCGGCCGGTTCGTATCACATGGAGGATCTTGACCGCGCCGGCGGCGTTCAGGCTATCATGAAAGTGCTCCTGGACGCCGGCAAGATCGACGGCAGCGCCGTCACCATTTCCGGTGTGACGGTCGCCGAGCAGGTCCAGGGGGCGGTTGTGCGCGACGCCGATGTCATCCGCTCGGTCGCTAATGCCTATCGCCAGACCGGCGGCCTGGCGGTCCTCTTTGGCAACCTGGCGCCAAACGGAGCCGTGGTCAAGGAATCAGCGGTGCTGCCGGAAATGCTCGAGCACCGGGGGAAGGCGCTGGTGTTCGAGAACGAACCGGACCTGGTGGCAGCGATTGAAGACGGCGGCATTTCGCCTGGCGCCGTGGTCGTTATCCGCTATCAGGGCCCCAAGGGCGGTCCGGGGATGCCGGAGATGCTGACTCCGACCTCCGCCATCGCCGGAGCCGGACTGGACCGCGAGGTGGCGCTGATCACCGACGGGCGCTTCTCCGGCGCGACCAGGGGGGCGAGTATCGGCCATATCTCTCCCGAGGCATTTGAAGGAGGTCCGATCGCGCTGATCGAGAACGGCGATGAGATTGAGATTGACATTCCCGGCAGGATTATCAACCTGCTGGTTGACGAAGCGGAGATTGAGCGCCGGGCCGCGGCGTGGTCAGCGCCCGAACCCCGCTACCAGACCGGTTTCCTGTCAAGGTATGTTAAGCTGGTGCATGGCGCCAACGAAGGGGCGGTAACCGGCTAGTTCCAAGTTAAGAGTCCCAAGTCCCAGGTTCAAAGTTCAAAGAACTTTGAACTCAGTGAAGGGCCGTCGGCTTCCTCAGATTGAGGACAGAAAAATATTGCAACAAATGAAATAAGTGAAAATAAATTTGGAGCATGAGAAAATCAGTTGGTTTACCGCGAAGATTAAACCTCAAATTGCTGGTTTTTGAACTTTGAACTGAGAGTTTTATGAAGGGCTCGGAAATAATAATTGAATCGTTGAAGGCGGCCGGAGTTGACACCATCTTCGGCCTGCCGGGAGGCATGGTCATCCCGCTCTACGACGCACTTTATGACTCCGACATGCGGCACATCCTGGTGCGCCACGAGCAGGGCGCCGCTCATATGGCGGACGGCTACGCCCGCGCCACCGGCAAGACCGGCGTCTGCGTCGCCACCAGCGGTCCCGGCGCCACCAACCTGGTTACCGGCATCGCCAACGCCTATATGGACTCGACGCCGATGATCGCCATTACCGGCCAGGCGCGCAGTGACTTGATTGGCACGGACGCTTTCCAGGAGGCCGACATTACCGGCATCACCGAGCCAATCGTCAAACACAGCTACCTGATCAAGCGCCCGGAAGACATCCCGCGCGTGTTTAAAGAGGCATTTTACATCGCGTCAACCGGCCGTCCCGGTCCGGTGGTGATTGACATCCCGTCAGACATGCAGCTGGCGGACATCGGATACAAGCCGGCCGGCAGGCTCAACCTTCCCGGCTACAAACCTACGCTAAAAGGCAACATGAAACAGATCCGTTCGGCGGCGGCCGCGATTGCCGCCGCGGAAAGGCCGGTTATTTATGCCGGCGGCGGCGTGATCACCGCCGGCGCCGAGAAAGAGCTGCTGGCGCTGGCGAAGCTGGTGAAGATCCCGGTGACGACGACGCTGATGGGGCTGGGAGCCTTTCCCGAAAACAACGACCTGTCGCTGGGGATGCTGGGCATGCATGGAACCGGCTACGCCAATTACGCCGTCACCCACTGCGATCTTCTGTTGGGCGTCGGCGCCCGGTTTGACGACCGCGTCACCGGCAAGATCGCCACGTTTGCCCGCGGCGCCAAGAAGATCCATATTGACATGGATCCGGCGGAGATCAGCAAGAACGTGCCGATTGACATCCCCATTGTCGGCGACGCCCGCGACGTGCTGGGCGGCATCGTCGCCGAGCTGAAAAAGCAGAAGCGGCGCCCGAAACAAACCGCGGCCTGGATGGATCAGGTAATCGCCTGGAAGCAGAAGCATCCGTTGCATTATAAGGATTTAAAGGGATCGATCATGCCGCAATATGTAATTGAAGAGATCAACAAGATCACCAAGAGCGACGCCATCCTTTGCACTGATGTCGGTCAGCATCAGATGTGGTCCTGCCTCTTCTACACTCATATCAAACCGCGGCATTTTATCAGCTCCGGCGGGTTGGGAACGATGGGGTTTGGCTTCCCGGCCGCGATCGGCGCCAAAGTGGGCCGGCCGGACAAGACCGTGATCGACATCGCCGGCGACGGCAGTTTCCAGATGAATATCCAGGAGCTGGCGACCGCCGTCTGCTATGACATACCTGTGATCGTCTGCATTCTCAACAACGGTTTCCTGGGGATGGTGCGCCAGTGGCAGGAGCTATTCTGGAACAAGCGGTATTCCGATACGGCCATTTCCTGCCAGCCGGATTTTGCCGCCGTGGCCGAAGCATACGGAGCGCTGGGCATGACGATCACTGACAAGAAAGACGTCAGCGACGCGATTCGCACCGCGATCAGGGCCAAGCGGCCGGCGGTGCTGGACTTCCGTGTCCGGGCGGAGGAAAATGTGTTCCCGATGGTCCCGGCAGGCAAGTCGATCGACGAGATGATCGGTGGACGCAAGGAATAGTTCAAGGTTCAAAGTTTCAGATTTAAGGTTAGATACAACGATATAAATATCAGACTATCAACCACTGATAAAGAAGTTGACTCAACATTATAGATTCTAAGCTCTGATAGTCTGAACATTGAACATTAAGCTTTTAACTGCCGAGCAGCGAGGCGCATGAAGCATACACTATCAGTCCTGGTTGAGAACAAACCTGGCGTCCTGGCCCGGATCGCCGGGCTGTTTTCCCGCCGTGGCTTCAACATCGACAGTCTCGCGGTTGGCATCACCGAAGATCCGAATGTCTCCCGGATGACGATCACGGTCGACGCCGCCGAGCACCCGATCGAGCAGGTGACCAAACAGCTGCACAAGCTGATCAACGTGATCAAGATCAC
>JACWAM010000069.1 GCA_014874265.1 Thermoleophilia bacterium
ACTAACAGAAGATATCAGCCGGTTCGGACGGAACCTGAACGAGTTGTATGATCAGTATCATTTTTTAATCCTGTAATTTTCTCGTTCATTTCCCTGGAGATATCGACAGGTGTGATTTTATCTTTCCGGACGTGCAGGATGAGGGTTGGCGTTTTGATTTTTATCAGACTTTCTGTGCAATCATAACCGCGGGAAGCTTCCGGCTGGCAACGCCTGTGCAGGCGGGCTGGGGATATTTGCTTTTACTGGGCGGCAGTCTTGAAAGCGCGTTGAGTAACTTGAATCTCATGGTTTTGACGGCTCGGCAATCAAGTTGATACGCAACATCTTTGTAACAATATTCGGCTAGCGTACTCGCCAGTGCGCTAGCCGGGGCAGGCGCCCACTCAAGAGGCCGCCGCTCGGCGGATGCAGAAAAAACATATTGAAATTTCTGATTCATTGTTATATATATTATGCAGCTGGGCGGCGAGAGCCGTCTTTTTTCATGCCCGCATCGGTACGGCGACAAGCTGGCGCGAATATATAGAGACGGCGTGTTGACAGAACTGGAGCATATACGTGCCCGGCATCTCCCAACGTCAAATCATTGCCTGGTCTTTGGCCGGCCTTCTTGTGCTCATCATCGGAGCCGGATATCTGCGGGGCCACTTTGCGGAAGGCGGCCCCGGAACCGCGACGACCATCACCATCGATGCGCCCCGTCCGGGGACGCAACATCCGGAAAAAATCGTGATCCACGTTGTTGGGGCTGTGACGCATCCAGGCCTGTACGACTCCAGCAGCGGCGCCCGGGTAGCGGACGCCATCGGGATTGCCGGCGGGGCCACCCAATCGGCAGACCTCTCACGCATCAATCTGGCGGCAAAAATTGCTGATGGGCAGCAAGTGATCGTACCCGAAAAGGGAACGCCTGCCGCTGCCGGCGCTGCGAATTCTTCATCTGTGCAAGCGCAGGCGCCAGTCAATCTCAATCTTGCCACGGTCGATCAGCTGACGACGCTGGATGGCGTCGGTCCAAAAACAGCTCAAAAAATCATTGAATACCGTGAAGCTCATGGAGGTTTTAAAAATGTAGAAGATCTGCTTCAGGTGCCCGGTATTGGACCGGCCAAGCTGGACCGGATCAAGGATGAAGTAACAGTTTAGGGCGACTTATCAACAAACTCATGGGATTTGGCAAGTATCTGCTGTTTCGAAGGCACTTGTGAACCTGAGGAACGGCGAGTTTGCAAATGGCTGCTGCTTCGGGTGCGAATTGCTGCCGCCAGGTTCGACACGGCTGCCAATCCGGTTTGCGAGGGCATGCGGTTCAGGCGATATCGCGAAAAACTGCGTCCCACGGGGTTTTGGCCAATGGTTTAAGTTTGTTTCAGGGGGATGAAGAATGGCTAAAGAGCAAAGACTTTGCCGCTGCAACCCTGCGGCGCTGCCGGAGGCAGCGCCGCCGGTTGGTAGAAGTGCCGCCAGTGCGCCGCCAGGTTTTCCCCCCAGCAAGGAGCCAGCATGTACCCCTTACAGGAAAAACAAAACAGCGCTCTACGATCCCGGACGGGTGAAAACCAGAACCGCTCGACACTAAAATATTTTTATCATAGGTGAGGGCTAAATTTCCACTTTTAGCGAGATTCTGCCGCTTTTATCCCGAAAAAGCCAGCGAACAGGGAGAGCGTTTCAGAGAAACAGCGAAAGGATTTATTTACTGTAAGCACGGAAAATCTCGAGTGGCAACGGCGCAGCCGTGAAGAAAATTATCAACTCCCTGGCTACGGCGCCGGTTGCGTATCTGAGCGGTTTATTACTTTGTCTGATCGAGCATTCATGGTATGTGGACGCTGCGGCGGGAAGCGCTGCGGCTATTATGCTTATCATGTCGCTGATCACGAGAAGGGGCGGCGTATTGCTGTTAGCTGGATTTGTTTGGCTTGGATTGTTGATCGGCTCCGCCCGCCTGGAAATGCTTTCAGCCAGTCCTCTGAAGGACCAGTTTCTGGGAAAGAGAGTGGCAATTGAGGCGGCTGTGACGTCTGCCTCGAAAGTTAAAGGAGAGTCAGAAAAATTCACCGCTCATGTTGACACGGTGAATTATCATAAAACCGGTATCACCGATGATGAAGACATTTTGGTTGAAATCGCCTGCCGCCCAAGCTGTCCGGCAAATGGCGGCTTTCAGTCCGGAGATCATGTCACGGTTACAGGTTTAGTCAAAGAGGCACCGGCTTCTCCCGGGGCCGATTTTGATTATGGTCTTTACCTAAGGCGGCAGGGAATCAACGCCGTTATCGAGGCCGGCCCGGCAGGTATCAGGCGGTTTCCCGGGAGGCAGGGGGAATGGTCGCGGATAACCGGCGCCGTTCGGAGCTACGCTCTTTCCAGCCTGGGGACCGGAGGCTGGGGCAGCGCCGGAGCTGTTCTGAAAGGCATGGTGCTCGGTGACACGGACTCCGTTCCAGACCAGATCATATCTGATTTTCAGGGCGCTGGTATCCTGCACATGCTCGCTGTTTCCGGTGAAAACGTGGTACTGCTCGGATTCGTGGTGTCGATGATTTGCCGGGCGCTTTATATCCCCAGGCTGATCTCGTCCATTGTGTCAATCATCGTCATTTGTTTCTACGTGCCCGTAACGGGCTCCGGACCATCGATTATCCGGGCCGGCGTGGTCGGCGTTCTCGGGCTGATGGCGCTGCTTTTTTCACGGCAGTCGAGCCGCTACCATTTCCTGGCGCTGGCCGCTGCCGTGATTCTCACCCTGAATCCGTACAGCCTGTTTGATCCCGGATTTCAGCTGTCCTTTGCCGCCGTGCTTGCCATCTTTATAATCGCGCCACTATTTCGCGCCCCTTTAAGACGTCTGCCGGAACTGCCACGGGAAGCAATCTCCGTGTCGGCTGCCGCCGGCCTGGCGACTGCCCCGATCACGCTGGTCCATTTTCAGCAGGTATCGCTGGTGACGGTACCGGCAAACATAGCCGCCGAGCCAATGGCGGGTCCGGTAATGGCGCTCGGAGTGTTGTCAATTCTGGCTAATCTAGTTTCCCCGGATCTTTGCTGGCTGCTAAACGCCGTGATGGCGGCGTGCACCGGCTATATTATCAGCGCCGCTCATTTTTTCGCGTCTTTGCCTGGTGCGGTCTACACCGGCCGAGCGCCCTCGATTGCGGCTGTGATCGGGTATTATACGGCGCTTGCCGGTGCTGTTCTTGCCGCTAGGAATGGCGGCGCTTCCCGGGTACGGGCGTGGGCGGGAAGTTTTTCCGGTTGGCGGCGGCGCCATCTGGCCTTGGCTGTTGTTGCGATGATTTTGCTGGCCGCGGCGGGATTTACCTTTTTTGGCCGAAGCGGCGCAGCGCATCCGCCTGCCGGCTTCACAGTTTCTTTTCTGGATGTCGGCCAGGGGGATGCGGAGCTGTTTCAGGTCCCCGGGGGCGCAACCGTCCTTATCGACGGCGGCCCTGGCTCAGGAGTGCTGGACCGCCTGTCGGAGAGCGGCGTCTCCCGCCTGGACGCTGTCATCCTGACCCACGCGCACGCGGATCACCTCACGGGGCTGGTAGAGGTTCTGAAACACTATCCGGTCGCCGCAGTTTTCGATGGCGGGCCCCAGACGAACAGCCCACTTTACCGGGATTTTCTCAAGCAAATCGATGAAAAAAATATCCCTTACCGGGTGCTTCGCCGGGGACAGGCCTTAAACTTTGGCGGGCTGGCGATGAAGGTCTACAATCCTGGCGACAGACAAAATCCCGATGATCCCAACGCAAACTCGGTGGTGCTGGTCGCGCGCTACCGTGGTGTTGATATACTTTGTCCAGGAGATGCAGAGAGCGATGTGCTCGGTACGCTCGGACTCCCGCCGGTGGATATCTACAAGGTTGGCCACCATGGCAGCAAGGACGGGTCGCTGGCGGAGCTGCTCGCTCGGATGAAGCCCAGGGTGGCCGTTATATCCGTGGGAGCGCATAACGACTATGGACATCCGGCCGCGAGTACCCTGTCCAAATTAAAACAGGCTGGCGCTCGCATCTTCCGGACCGACCATCAGGGAACGATCCGGATAAGCCTGTCGGATAACGAAATTGAGGTTAAGTCAGAAAAGTGACCGTTAGAAGCAAAAAAGCAGAAAAGCTAAAGCCGGTCTATTTAATTACGGGAAGTGATGGACCCAAGGTAGAAAAAGCCATTCGCCGGCTGCGGGAGCGGGTGGCTTCTGACTCTGGCACGGACCTGAACATCGATGTCTTCGATGCCTCTGCGAGCCCGGCGCTGGAGGTACTCCAGGCGGCGGGAACACCTCCCTTTGGCGATGGCGTGCGCCTGGTGCTGGTCAAGAATTCCGGCTTCTTCAGCAAGCCTGACAAGGACGCAATTTGTACATATCTTTCCGATCCGCCCGCGCATGCGGTGCTGGCGCTGACGGGAGGAGGTATCCGGAAGAATGAGGCTCTATATAAAGCGGTGCAGGCGGCGGGCCAGGTGCTCTCGTTCGAGTCGCCGTCGCCGGCCAATATGCCGCGCTGGGCGCAGGAGCAGGCCGCCGGCTTGAACCTGAAACTGGGTTCCCGGGAAGCGCGCCGGCTTGTCTTTCTGACCGGCGCGGACCAGCGGGCCATCATTGCCGAGCTGGAGAAGTTGTCTGCTTACCTTGGTGGTGGCGCCGCCGTTGGCATGGAAGAGATCGACGACCTTTGCTGGGTTTCCAGCGAGGTGCGGATCTGGGATCTGACCGATGCCCTGGGAGCCAAGAACAGGGCCGCCGTCTTCCGGCACCTGGAAGCGATGCTGGCAATTCAAACAGCGCCGGCGACCGCCTTTTTTTCCATTGCCCGGCATTTGCGGTTGCTGGCGGAAGTAGTTGCCGCGCGCGACAGGGGTGAGGATGCCGCCGGCGCCGCCCGGGCGCTGGGATTAAAGCCTTATCCGGCCAGGAAGCTGGCCGAGCAAAGCAAGGGATTCGCCACCGCTCAGCTGCGGCAGGCGGTGCGCATTATTGCCGAGCTGGATGCTGATATCAAAGGAAGGGTTGACATACCGCCTGACCTGGCTCTGGAGATGGCGCTGTCTCGGGTGCTTGATGCGGTCAGCTAGATCATCCTTGGCGGCGCCGGCATAATTTGGCGTGTTCAACAGGCGGGGAAGAGTTTGACTAAATTTGGCCGCAGCGAGACCGAAGCGGAGCAAGGAGGACGGTAGCGCCAGTTCTCAATGCTTATTTTTCCTGATCGTCAACTTGACTTTCCTCACCGGCGGCTTCGATCTGCGGTGGCGCCTGGCTGGCCGGCCTTGTTGCTTCCATATCAAAAAAGAACAGGGAATAGGCAACGATAAAGTAAGACGCGACAATACTGGCGATCACCGCAAAGACGGTATCGGAGATATAAACTCCCTGTTTGAAATTGAACGCGCCGATCAGACCGCCTGCGGCCGCTGCCATTAATCCAAGCACGAGGGAAAAACCAAAAACCCGCCACCAGCGCCCCTTAACCAATTCGGCGCTGGAAGCAACAGCGCCCCAGCCCCATTTGCCATAAATGACCACCATTTGAATGGCAAAAGTCCAAAAAACATAAAAATATATTCCCGGTACAATAAACAAGGCAAATAGAACGCTGAGCATAATCTCGATCATCAGCAGGGTGATAAGCGCGGCCGGCCACATAGGCAGCGCTTTTCTGAGAGCTTCCATATAATTGACTTTGCGGTCTTCGCGGGTGGCCTTAACGACCAGAACGATGGCCATAAATGAAAGGGCGCCCCCGAGTGAGCCAAAAAAGTGAATCGCCACCGCCACGCCGGCCAGTTCAACGGTTGCTCTCACGTAGCCAGGTACATCAACCTCACTCGACTTGTTGTTCCGGATCAGGTTTGATTGATGATTGACGAAACTTTGCTGTCCGCTGAGGAAGTCGATCCGGTCGATACCCTGTACCGCCAGTGACAGCGGAATCTGCACGATCAGGGTGATGATCAGGATCGTGAGGAAGTTTTCCTTAAATACTTTCCAGGCACCGGTGATCAGGTCAATCAGTGCGATGCCGCCCCCGGTTGTAGCTGCTTCCGCCATATGCTAACTGGCCTCCATTGCTCGATGATAATTTACAGGAGTTTATCATCAAACCATTTCCAATTTCTCAAAACCTGTCCTGGTCGCCACATGCCGATACTCAGACTATTGCCGGTCCGCCGCACCCAAGCCTGAATCTTTGCCGCCCTTTTGCCATCTAAAAACTTTGATTATCCCAAGAACTACCCTTTTGGGTCGTTCTTAAGACCGAAGGAGCGCAAATGCACGAATGGACCTTAATTTTGCCGCTGGGGTTGGCAGCGGGGATTCTGTTTACAAAATGGAATGCCAAGCACCGGCTCAGGCGCGCCGGCGTCAGGGAGATTGGCGCCCGCGAGACGATGGCGCTGATTAAAGAGAAAAAAGCGCTTGTAGTCGACGTGAGGGAAGCCAGCGAATTTAAAACCGGCCGGATTCCCAAGGCAAAGCACATCCCCCTGCGGCAGGTGGGAAAGCGCATCAAAGAGCTGGAGAAGCACAAGGGCCGGCCGATAATCGTTAACTGCCGCAGCGGCCGGCGCTCGGCCTCGGCCAGCATGCTGCTTTCCAAAAATGGCTTTGATGACGTATATAATCTCAAGGGCGGCATCATCGCCTGGAACAGAGCCAACTTAAAGCTGGAGAGATGACACCAAAAATCACATTGTACGCATCGAGAACCTGCCGGTACTGCCAGGCGGCGGAGCGCCTGCTTGCCAGCAAGGGTGTGAGCGAGATCAATAAGATCAACATTGACCTGACGCCGGACAGCCGCGATGAGCTGGAATCAAAGACCGGCCGCCGGACGGTGCCGCAGGTATTTATCGGCGACGTTCATGTCGGCGGTTTTGACGACCTGTCGGCCCTTGACAAGTCAGGAAAGCTCGATGAGATGCTAGCGAGGGGATAGCGGCCCACCTCGTTACTCTCCCGCAACCTCTTACTTGCCAATCCTGGACATGGCGACTTTGGCGTTGAGGCCGATCTCCATATCCTTGCTTCGGGAGAGCTCTTCCAGGTAAGGGATGGCGTCCTCGATCAGGCCCGGACTGCTCATGCCGATAATCCCGATCGCCATGACGGCGTTCTTCACCACGGTTGGGTCGCTGCTCTTCAGGTAGCCGATCAACTGCGGCATATGCTCGCTAACCAGGTCCGGATAGTTGAACCCAAGAGCGCCGAAGGCGAAAACAACGCCGCCGCAACTTGTCTCTTTCGCATGTTTTAACACCGCCACCAGCTTGGGCGTCTGGTCCTTGATCAGCTCCGGCGAGTTGACGCCGATCTTGCCAAGCGCGTGGGCGCCGGCTTCTCGCTCATCTTCGTCATCGGAGTCAAGCATCTGGACCAGCCCTGGAATCCGGTCTTCCACCAGATCCGGATAGTTAAAGCCGATGTTGCCCAGGGCGTAAGCGGCGTCCTGCCGGACGAGCGGGTCCGCGTCGGCCAGCATCTCCTTCAGCATCGGCAGGACTTCTTCCGATTTGTCGCGGTAGTTGAAGACGAGATTGCCGAGGGCGCAGGCTCCCTCCGATTTCAGGACGGCGTTTTCCTCGAGGACTTTCATGATCTTGCCGGTGAAGGCGTAGACGTCCTCGGGATGATCGAAGCCGAAGCGGCCGAGCACGTTGAGAATACCGCGGCGCGTGTCATCATCGGAGGTCTCAAGATAGCTGATTAGTTCCCGCACGACCGCCTGCCGGTCCTGATATAGCAGATCCGAAACCTCGCCAAATTTTTTTTCCTTAAGCAACTTTTCCAGGTTTTCCGTCAACTTGACCTCTGTAATTTTCTTTTTTGTTCTGTTGCGCGGCGGCGCCTGATTTTTACATCTAGCTTATTTTATACCAGGAGCCCGTCCCGGTAGGAACCCCCGGCTGAGGCCGAACTTCCAAACTCCCGTTTTTTCTTTCGTTAGAAGCTGGTATTTACGGGAATATATGAATTTCCAGCACAATTGGGAAACAACGTTTTTTCAGCAAAATTAACGAAACTGGGAACAATAAGGAAAATGCTCATTCTTTAAACTCAGACGGCTCTTATGTTTGTCATTATGAGCGAAGCGAAGCAATTTATTTTACGATGAAAAGCACTTCGTCGCTATGCTTTTCAGAATGACATTTTGCTTGAGTAAATTGGATGAGCGGCAAAGGAAAGGAGACCGCTTTGCCCCGCGCCATCTGGTCCGGCCCGATCAGCTTCGGTCTGGTGAATATCCCCATCAGCCTGTATCCGGCTACGAAAGGAAAGAGCGTCTCGTTCCGGCAGCTTCATGCCTCTGACAATACGCCGATCAATTACGCCAAAGTCTGCCCCAACGACGGCCAGACCCTTACCGCT
The DNA here is from genome assembly GCA_014874265.1 of Thermoleophilia bacterium. GTDB lineage: Bacteria > Actinomycetota > Thermoleophilia > BMS3ABIN01 > BMS3ABIN01 > JACWAD01. Next base: position 8,384 of record JACWAM010000069.1, read on the forward strand.
GACGAAATCGTCAAAGGATACGAGTTCGAAAAAGGCCGGTTTGTGGTGATGGAGGATAAGGATTTTGAAGCGGTCACCGTCCGCAAGGGGCGGGCCATCGAAATCATCAATTTCTTCGATATCGATGAAGTTGATCCAATCTATTATCAAAAGTCTTATTACCTGGCGCCTAGGGAGACCAGCCTAAAAGCGTTCCGCCTGCTGGTGGCGGCAATGGAGCGGCAAAACAAGGCGGCGCTGGCCAAATTTTCGCTTAGGGAAAAGCAGCACCTGTCTGTGCTGAGGCCCAAAGACGGGGCTCTGCTCTTGGAAACGCTTTATTATCACGATGAAGTAAGAAGCACAAAAGACCTGGAGCTTGCCGGCGAGGAAGTCGAGCTTGACAGCAGCGAGCTGGAGCTGGCGGAGGGGCTGGTGGAGAGGATGACGGCGGCGTTTGACCTGGCCCGCTTCCGGGATGAGTACCGGGATGAGCTGCTGAAAATCATCAATCAGAAGATCGAAGGCAGGGAGATTACCGTGCCCGAGCTGGCCCCCCTCGCGCCGGTGGTTGACATCATGGACGCGTTGAAAAAAAGCATCGCCCGTCAGGAAGAAGAAAAGAAGGAGGCGCCGCCCAAACGCCGGCGGCGGGCATCGTGAGCCTGAGCGAATACGAGCGCCGGCGCCGTTTCGCGTCGACGCCCGAGCCCCGGCCCAAAAAATATCCCCGGACGGCCGGACCGCGGCGATTCGTCATTCAGAAACACAATGCCACTCACATCCATTACGACCTGCGGCTGGAGATGGGTGGCGTGCTTAAGTCGTGGGCCTGTCCCAAGTGCGTCGCCACGCCGCATTATCGCAAGAAACTGGCCGTGCACGTGGAGGACCATCCACTGGAATATCTCGATTTCGAAGGGGAAATTCCCGAGGGAGAGTACGGTGCCGGCAAGATTGAGATTTGGGACCGGGGGACTTACGAGACTTTTACCGATCCTCTGGGGGCGCTGGACAAGGGAGCGCTGACGATCGTCCTCATGGGCGAGCGGCTCCGCGGCGAATTCAGTCTGATTCACATGAAAGGCAAGGGGAACAACTGGCTGATCATTCTCAACAAGATGGAGCTGCTTAACCCCGACCTGGCGGATGAAGGAAGGGCGGCGCCAATGCCGGCCCGGATCACGCCGATGCAATCTTTTCTGGCGGCAAAACCGTTCGATTCTCCCGAGTTCATCTTCGAAGTAAAGTTCGATGGCGTCCGTGCCGTGTCTTATCTGCGGGCGGACGGTTCGCTCGCCATCCGGTCCCGCAACGGCAAGGAGCAGGCGTTGCGTTACCCGGAGCTGGCCAACTTCGGCAAGATGTTCCTGGCTCAGGAGATCGTCATCGACGGTGAGATCGTAGCGGTCGACGCGCGGGGAGTATCACGGTTTCAGCTGTTGCAGGGACGGATGAACCTCACGGATGAGCGAGAGATCAAGAGGGCCGCCAAAGAAACGCCGATTCTCTACTATGTGTTCGACCTGCTCTATTTAAACGGTCGCGACCTGACCGGGCTGCCGCTTCAGCGGCGGAAGGAAGTTCTGGAGCGAGTATTTATTCCTCACAAGTATTTGCGTCACACCGACTGGATCGATTCCGGGGGCAAGAATTTTTTTAACGCCGCCCGTGAGCTGGGGCTCGAGGGAATCATCGCCAAGCGCAAGCAGAGCCCCTATCGGCAGAAACGCTCGCGCGACTGGCTCAAGCTAAAGGCGGTCCAGGAGCAGGAATTCGTCATCGCCGGGTTCACCGAGCCTCGGGGCGGCAGAGCCTGTTTCGGCGCCCTGCTGCTGGGACTCTACCAAGGGAAAGATCTCGTCTATGCCGGTCATGTCGGCACCGGATTCTCCGAGGAGTGGCTCCGGCGGCTTTTCGCGCTGATGTCGCCTCTGGAGGTGGCGGCGCCGGCTTTCCGGGACGCGCCGCGGCCGAACGAGCCGGCCCACTGGTTGAAGCCGGATCTGGTGGCGCAGGTGAAATTCGCCGAGTGGACCCGCGAAGGCGTGCTGCGCCAGCCGGTTTTTCTGGGCTTAAGAAATGATGTGAGGCCTGAGGATTGTGTCCGGGAAGAGACACGGCTGGCAGGCTGAGGATCCGCGCCACCGCGGGGAAAAACCGCGGGCTGATGATCCGCGAGGAGCCGGTCCCGGCGGGCGTCCCCGCCGCGAGCCGGAGTTGTTGCCGCCGCTGCCTGTTCCCGGCCGCGGCACTCAATTAATCTCGCTGGACGGGAGGGTTCTTACCCTGACAAATCTTGATAAGCCAATATGGCCCCGGGATGGCTATACAAAGTTTGATCTGATCAACTATTACTTTCGCGTCTCCGGATTCATCCTGCCGCAGTTGATCGGCCGGCCGCTCAGCCTGAAACGCTATCCCAACGGCGCCGGCGCCCCCTTTTTCTTCCAGAAGCGGGCGGCTCCGGAGACCCCGGCCTGGATCAGGACCAGGAGAATAAAACACGAGGATACCGGCGAGAGCGTAGACTATATTATCTGTGACGACGTATCAACCCTGCTTTACTTGGCCAACCTGGCCTGCATCTCGCAGAATCCCTGGCTGTCGGCGATGCCAGAGCTGGACCGGCCCGACATCCTGGCGCTCGATCTGGATCCGTCCGACCCTGATGATTTTGAGGGATGCGTCCAGGTGGCGCTTCTGGTGAAGCGGCAACTGGACCGGTTTGGCATGACCGGCTATCCGAAAACCTCGGGGGCTACCGGCCTGCATGTTTACGTACCCATCAGGCCGGCGTACACCTATAGCCAATGCCGCCAGTTTGCCAAGATTATTGCTCTCCTATGCCGCGAGGAGCGCCCCGACCTGATTACGCTGGAATCCTCGTTATCCAGGCGGGGCGGCAAGCTGTACCTTGATTACATGCAAAACGTAAAAGGGAAGACGCTGGCCTCGGTATACTCGGTCCGGGCCCGCGCGGGAGCGCCGGTATCGACGCCGCTAAAATGGGACGAGGTTCAACCGGGACTGAGGCCCACGGACTTCACGATGGAAAATACGCCTGCGCGGCTGGCGGCGACCGGCGACCTGTTTGCCGGCGTCGTGGCAGGGGGGCAGGACCTGATGCGCGCGGTCAAGAGGGCAGAGAGGATGCTGGGCTAAGGGGGGATCCTGCCGGCCTCCTTCTGCCGGAGCCAGTGGCTTTCGTTTAGCTCGCCTTTATCCGGCTGGCACGCCCACCAGGGGACGTAGCGCCAAGCTCCTTTAAGCTCGCGGTCCAGCCGCCGGAAATCAGGCTCGTGGCGGGCTACCAGCGTCCAGAACCGGGGGGAGTGATTCAGCTCAATCGTATGGCAGAGCTCATGGATGAAAACATATTCCACCAGCAGCGCCGGCACGAACAGGAGCTTCTGGTTGACGCTGATAGTTTTTCTGGCGGAGCAACTGGCCCAGCGTGTGCGCTGGCTCCTGATCGCTATTCTGGTAAACGGCAATCCGCGCTCGGCGCTTACCTGGGTTAGCCAGGGGGAGAAGGTGGCGCGGGCCTTGCGCGCTGTCCAGCGCTGCAGAGCCGTGGCGGCTTCCTCCTGGGAAGGGCAGCCGCTTACCTTTACTCCGCCCGGCGTCTCGCGCGCCAGCGCCCGGCCGGCGCGGCCGTCTGCGTAAAGGACGCTGCGCTCTTCACCGATTGCCCGCAGGAGGATGGATCGCGGCAGGGCTGGCGGCTCGTTTTCAAGCTCCTGGCGGCGGGATTCCATCTCGGCCGCGGCTTTGCTTATCCAGGCATGTTCCCGGGTAATGATGGCGGGAATGCGGGCGGCGTCGTAACCGCGCGGAACAATCACGAGCAGGCCGTTATCGAGGGTATATTTGAGCCGGACGCGCTTGGCGCGTGCGCTTTCCCTGATCAAATATGGATGATTCTGGAGAAGCGGATCGGGCCGGCCTCCAACGAGGTTATTACTCGCCTTCGCCGTCTGCTTTCTCCGGCGTTTCCGCGGCAGTCCCTGCCGGCTCGCCGGCTTGCCCGGAAGTCTCACTGGGCGCCTCAGCCTCAGAAGACTCAGCCTCAACCTGACCCTGGGTCTCCGCCTCCGCCTCCGCCTGTTTAGCGGCGGCCCCGCCTCCGGCAGGCGGCGCCTCAGCGGCTGGGGTGCTATCGGAGGGCGCCTCGCTGGCTTTCTTGCCGGCTTTTGCCGCGGCTTCAGCGCGGACGGCCTGCTTCTTATTTGTTTCTTCCTTCTTCGAACGCTTGGCTGCCGTACGCTCAACCCGCGAATCGGCCTTGCTCTTGCCTGATTTAGGCTCGGTCGTTGCCGGCCCCGCAGGCTTTGAAACGCCTTCCGCCAGCTGGATGATCGCAGTTACACGTGACTTTTTCCGGGCGGCGTTATTGGCATGGAGCACGCCGCGGCCCGCGGCTCGGTCGATGAGCGCAATGAGCTCCAGCGCCAACTGCTGGGCTTTATCCTTGTCTTCCGCCGCCGCCAGTGACAGCGTCTTGAACATGGTCTTGATCCGGGATTTGTACTGGAGATTTTCCAGCCGCTCGCGGCTGGCGATCTTCACTCGTTTGCGTTGCTGTTTGATATTTGCCAATAAAGACCTCGGATGCTCGCTGCTCCGCTTCACGGTAAAAGCCGGCCCGGTTTGCCAGAGCATTAAATAATATGAAATAAATAAGCAGTGGCGAATAATATCACAAAATGAAAATGCTTGCAGATGAACAGTAATCAGCCGGAATATGACTTTTCCAAATTCTGGGAGTATCTCTCCCGGCGCTTTCATCTGGGCTCTGAGCCGCCGCCGGGAAAAGTCCGCCCGATTCGGCCCGGGAACAGGAAACACCGCCGCTGGTGGCCCTGGGCGGCGATCGCGATCATCGTCTTTCTGCTGGTGGTCTTTCTCGGCCGCGGTGTCTATCTCTACACCGAATGGCTGTGGTTTGGAGAAGTCGGCTACCAAGGGGTTTTCTGGAAAACCCTGCTGACCAAGGTTGGCCTTGGTCTGGGAGGCGGCGCCATCTTCTTTGCCATCATCTACGGCAACGTCCTCCTGGCGCGAAAGATGTCTCCCCGGTTCAAGCTGGACCGCAAAACCGAGATCATCGAGCGGGTGCCGATCCCGGACCGGCTCCTGCGGGTGCTGATCCCGGTAGGGCTGCTGCTGCCGACTCTGATTGCGATTGCCGCCGCTGGCAGCGCCTGGCTCGACTTGCTGAAATTTCTCGACGGGGCGCCGTTTCATATCAAGGACCCCGTCTTTGGCCACGACGTCGGCTTTTATGTCTTTAAGCTGCCATTGCTTCGGGAGCTGCAGTCATTTGTCTGGTGGACCCTGATCCTGGCCTTCCTGGCAACGGCGGCGATGCACTTTTTCGACTTCGCCATCAACTGGGAAAAGGACAGGCTCAACTTTGCTCCGCACGTCAAGGGACATCTGTCGGTGCTGCTGGGCCTGATCATGTTTACGCTGGGCTTCGGCTACCTGCTTAAGGGCTATACGCTGATGTTCTCTTCCCGCGGCGTCGTCTTCGGCGCCAGCTACACGGATGTGCACGCTCAACTGCCGGTTTTCAAGTTTTTATTTGCGGTGGCAATTATATCGGGGATATTATTTCTGATCAACATCCATTTTCGCGGCTGGAAGCTCCCGATCGCCGCCATTTCCCTGATCATCGTCACGGCGATTTTCGCCGGCATTCTCTATCCTTTTATCGTCCAGCAGTACGAGGTGGCGCCGAACGAGCTGTCCAAGGAATCCCCGTATATCAAAGACAATATCGATTTTACGCGGCAAGCGTTCGGCTTAAACTCCATTCAGGACAAGCCGTTTGCCGCTGACAACACGCTGACGGCGGCCGATATCCAGGCAAATACCCCCACGATCAACAACATCCGGTTGTGGGAGCCGGACACCCTGGGGCAGACTTACAACCAGATCCAGGCCATCCGCCTCTATTACAACTTCCCGGATGTGGACGTGGATCGCTATACGATAAACGGCAAGGAAACGCAGGTAATGCTGTCAGCCCGGGAACTGGACGTGAGCAGCCTTCCCGCGGAGGCAAAAACGTGGCAGAACCAGCACCTGGTGTATACCCACGGTTTCGGGCTGGCGATGAGCCAGGTGGCCCAGGTAACCGCGGAAGGGCTGCCGCAGCTGCTGATCAAAAACCTGCCGCCGGAGAGCTCCACCCCGGAGCTGAACGTGACTAACCCGGCGATTTACTACGGCGAGCAGGCCAACAATTATGTCATCGTCGACAGCAGCACCAAGGAGTTTGATTATCCCAAGGGTGAACAAAATGTCTACACAAGCTACAGCGGCAGCGGCGGCATCAACATAGACAGTCTCTGGCATCGCTTGGCTTTCAGCTGGCGGTTTGCCAGTTTGAAAATGCTGGTCACTGACACTGTCAATAGCCAGAGCCGCATCATGATTCATCGTCAGATCGGCGACCGCATCCGCAATATCGCACCTTTCCTGACCTACGATCATGATCCATATCTGGTGCTGGTGGGCGGCCGGCTTTACTGGATCCAGGACGCCTATACGACCAGCGACAGCTATCCATACTCGCAGCCGGCGCCCGGCGGATACAATTACATCCGCAACTCGGTAAAGGTGGTCGTTGATGCTTATAACGGCAGCGTCACGTTTTACGTCGTCGATAATTCAGATCCGGTAATCCGGACATACGAGAACATCTATCCGGGCCTGTTCACGCCGGGTGACAAGATGCCGGCCGAGTTGCGCGCCCATCTTCGTTATCCTGAGGATATCTTCAAAGCCCAGGCACAGATGTATGCCACTTATCATATGACTGATCCTAAAGTTTTTTACAACAAGGAAGACCAGTGGAGCATCCCTCAGCTAAACGGAAGCGACATGTCGCCTTATTATGCGATCATGAGTCTGCCGGGCGAGTCGCAGGAGCAGTTCATGCTGCTGCAGCCGTTCGTGCCCAACACCAAGGACAACATGATCTCGTGGATGGCGGCAAAGTCGGACCCGGGCGTTTACGGGCAGCGGCTCGTGTTTAACTTCCCGAAGGACAAGCTGGTGTACGGACCCCAGCAGATCATGGCCCGGTTTAACCAGGACCCGACGATCTCGCAGCAAGTGACTCTCTGGAACCAGAGCGGGAGCCAGGTAATTTACGGCAATCTGCTCGTGATCCCGATCAAGGAATCGATCATGTACGTGGAGCCGCTCTACCTGCGCGCTTCCAACGGGCAGATACCGGAGCTGAAACGGGTGCTGGTGGCGTATGGAGACCAGGTTGTCATGGAAGATGATCTGGCAGCGGCGCTGGCGCGTATTTTCGGCCAGCCCGTCACGGGTGTGGCCGCGCGGCCTCCGGGAGCGGCCGCCCCGGCGGCGCCGGCGGCTTCACAGAGCCTAAAGGCACTGGCGAGCAGCGCGCTTGACGAGTACAACAAGGCGATTCAGGCCGAGCAGCAGGGTGACTGGGCCACTTATGGCAGCGAGCTGAAAGCGCTGCAAAACACCCTGAACCAGATGCAGTCGGCCGGTGGAGGGTAACGTTTTCCTCCAGGTATGAGATCTGATTGACTGCTTAAGGATGGTCCCGGCGGGCCATGATTCACAATTTAGGCCGGCTGGGTTAAACTTGAGGCGTAAATTTGTTTATGTTGTGACGGAAAGTCCCGTCATTCCCATCGTTGCCGACAAAGGTCCTGGTGCCGCCCATGGAAATTCCCCCTTCAATCAAACGGTCATTGCCAGAAATCTTTTCGCGCTCAAGGCGGCGCGGGTGCTGATGAACCCCAGGGCCGACCAGAGATCGCTGGTCCTGGACATCCTCCGTAAGCCCTTTTACGGGGAGGACACGCGGCGCGAGCTGGAACTGGTCGATACCGTTTTCCGCTGCCGGCATCGACGCCACCGGCATCCCCACGACATGGCGCATGACCTGGAGCTCGTCAAGTGCGTTTTAGACAGCCGTGACGGCGATGGTTCAAGCCTGCAGGAGATCGCCCGTGAGCGAGAGCTGATCCGGTTTGTGCTGGAGAATTTTGACAAGCAGCCGCTGCTTGCGGAGCTGGTTGAAAAACCATTTTACGAAGTTGATACCGCAACTGATTCATATCATCTCAATTTCACGCATTTTATTGAGGAAGTGGACGGGATGAAGTCTCCCAGCATCCTGGAGCTGGGAGGCAGAAAGGTTAACCAGAGGCATCGCTTTGCCGCTCCCGGAGATTATGTCGTTTTTGACATTTTGGCAGCAGATGATGTCGATGTCGTCGGAGATGTTCACCGGCTAGGCGATTATTTCGTGGCGGAACGCTTTGACGCCGTTTTTATGATTTCCGTGCTCGAACATCTGGCGATTCCCTGGAAGGCGGTTCTGGAAATTAACAAAGTAATGAAGCCCGGCGGACTATTGTTTATCTCTACACACCCGATCTGGCCGCCTCATGCGCTGCCCTGGGACTTCTGGCGATATTCCGAGGCCGCTTTCAAGGTGCTCCTGAACGAGCACACCGGATTTGAGTTGGTCAGGTGCAGTGAAGGGCTGCCGTGCATGGTGCTGCCCTTCGGCCACGAAATCGCTTTGATGAACATGCACCGAGAGCCGGCAAACCTGGGAGTCAGCCTGGTGGCCAGAAAGACCGGTGGATTTGACGAGGATCTGACCTGGGATATTGACCTGGAGCAGATAATTGACTCGACGTATCCCAAAAGCTGAGCTTCCAGGTTACAAAAATACAGGATAAACTCTCAAAGCCGGCTGACGCGGCCGGGTGATTATGCAAATAGCAAGTAGCCCCGGGTGATCTTGGTCTTTTGGCCTGGGACCCACACCACTCCTGATCAACTCGAATTATCCACTGACGGACTCCTGTGCCGTCTTTCCAGCCGGAGGAGCTTTCCCTTGGCCCGATTTGCGACCTCCCGGGGCTCTACCATAAATTATCGTCATATCCCGCGATGACATGATATGTGATGATGAACCAATACCTGCCGGGACGGGCTCGGGGCTATGCCAGGTTAAGGCATATGTCTGCCGCGGCCATCGCGATCATGGCGATCAGAACCAGGCGGCGGAAGCCGTTGTTGTCGAGCCGCGAAGCCAGCTGCCGGCCGATGAAGAATCCCGGCGCCACTGCCGCGATCAGCAGCAGCGCCCGGACGGCCATCTCGCCGGTTATCATCCCTGCCACTAAAAAAGACGCCAGGGCAAACAGGTTGCCAATTGCGAAAAACAAGGCCAGCGTTCCCCGAAGCGTGCCTTTGGCCAGGCGCCGCCCAGTAAGATAAAGCACCACTGGTGGCCCGCCCATGCTAGTTGATCCCATCAGCAGGCCGCTGGAGGCGCCGGCGACGTGTCTTAAGAGTCTATCCCGGTAGGTGATCCTGCTGTGGCCGGCGGCAAAACCCATGGGCTGCGTTCTTGGCGCAAAAAGTCCTCGACGTACCCCACTGGTGCGACTGTGGGAATTTTCCTCCTGCGTCCTTGCCCATGGGCTTTCACGGCCTTGCCCCGAATTGCCTGCCGGGATAGATTCTGGCCCCGGCCAGGATCTGGTTTTCGTCCGGCGACGGGGGATCATCATTATGACTGACAGAAATAAGAATACGGCTGGCAGCGCGGTTTTAAATGTGGGGCCGTTCAGGTTTTTAAGCAGATACACGCCAGCGACGGCGCCAACGGCGGAGGCCGGGACGAGGGTTTTAATTTCCTGCCAGTCGATATGTCGCTGCTCATCCCGGATCATTAGCAGATTTAGCCAAAGGCCGAGAATCAGGCATGTAATCACGGCATCGGCTGCCGGCATCAGCGGGAGCAGCAGGGGGACGGCTACGACGGCGAACCCAAAAGCGGCGGCCCCCTGCACTGCGGCCGCCAGCAAGATAATGGCAAAGCTAAGAATCAGGCTGAAAGGATCGGGCATCCGAATGTGACTCAGGAATGCATTGTTTTGTAAATCCTTTTTTCAGTTTTCCCGGTTGGCGGGCAGGCTTTCCGATCCGGAAACCGGAAACCGCAAATCAACCAAGTTGCCGGGCGGGCCAGGTTGCCCTATTCTACCGGCATGGAAACGGGCGGATGAAAACAGTAAGTTAAACGCTTGTTATAGCATTCGAGAGTCCCAAGTGAGGTTTGCTGACGGTCCGATAAAATAGCTATTCCGGCAATCTGCAGGAAAGAGTTTCAGCCCATCTCTTTTTCTTGGGACTCAATATAATTATATCGCCGATCAAGGGAATCATAAACATCATTAAATCTTACTGCTCCTGGCTGGAAAAAACATGACGTTTCCGCTTCCGGAGGAAGCCCCGGCCTTGCGGAGAACAAATCGTGGATCAAATTCGGGCGTCAAAGGAGAAAGTCCTACTTGTCTCTAAATCCGGTAACGGGAGCTGAGGCCGCGCCGGTGGGCCGGCGGTTGGCCGCAGCCGCCATGATTGTCATCGCCGCAACCGCCGCTTCGCGCGGCTTTGGTTATGTTCGCGAGATCGCCGCCGCTGCTTACTTTGGAGTGGGAAGGGAAAAAAGCGCCTTCGATGTTGCCTTTCTGGTTCCAAATACGATCCAGATCCTGGTGTCGCAAGCGGCGCTCAGCGCGGCCCTGATCCCGGTCTTTGCCGGGCTGCTCGAGACGGGCAAGCGCGAGGAGGCCTGGCTGGTGGCGCGCACCGTCCTGACGCTGATGATTCTGGTCCTGGGCGCGCTTGTCGTTCTGGTGATAGCCTTTGCTCCGGAGATCATGATTATATTCGCCCCTGGCTATCGCCACGATCCGGCCATGATGAGCAGCATTGTGCACATGTCCAGACTCCTGTTTCCGACCGTTGTCATCCTGGCCGTCACTGGAGTGGTTATTTCCGTTCTTAACTCATTTGATCATTTTACCTTGCCGGCGGTGGCGCCGATTGCCTGGAATCTGGTAATCGTGCTGGCAATAGTGCTCGCGGCCAGCCGTTACGGCATCGACGCGATGGCCTGGGGGGTGCTGGTGGGCACCATGGTGCAGCTGGTCATTCAGCTCCCGGGGCTAAAGGGACGGAACGGGCGGCTGGGCTGGAGCCTGGCCTGGCGTAATCCGCACGTGCGTAAAGTTGGAGCTTTAATGCTGCCTGTCAGTCTGAGCATCGGCTTGATTAATTTCAATCAGATAGTTGACGTTCAGTTTGCTTCCTTTCTGGGCAATGGAGGGGTGGCGGCAATGAATTACGCCTTCAGGCTTTACCAGTTGCCTGAATCCCTTTTCGCGATCGCGGTGGGAACGGTGTTGTTTCCGACGCTATCCCGGCTGGCGGCCCGAAACCGGCGGGATGACTTCCGCTCGACGCTGGCTCTGGGTTTGCGGATGATTTTTTTCGTGCTGATACCGGCCAGCGCGTTTCTACTCATCATGGCCGAGCCACTCGTGCGGCTGGCGTACCAGCACGGCGCTTTTGGCGGTCACGACACTTCCGTGGTGGCGTCGGCGCTGTTCTTTTTTGCGCTTGGAAGCGCCTTTAGCGGCGGCAGCACCCTGCTTACCCGCGGGTTTTTCTCGCTCAGCCGTCCCTGGATTCCCACAATTCTGGCAGCTGCCAACCTGGGAATTAACGCTTTGCTGGACTGGCTTTTTATCAAACCGTTTGGTCTGGGCGGCATTCCCCTTTCCACGTCGGTGGTGTCCGCCCTGACGTTTTTCGTGCTCTTGTTTCTCATGCGGCGGGAGCTGACGCGGATCAGCGGCTCAGAGCTGCTCGGCTCGGCCATGAGAGTGACCGTGCTTTCGATGGTGGCGATCGGCATTGGCTACCTGATCTGGCTTGGAGTTGAATATCAGATAGGGCGGGCTGTGGCGGCGCAGATCCTGTCTATCACCGCGTCGCTCGCGGCAACCTCCGCTCTATTTATGGGTCTGGCCTGGATTCTGAAGATGCCGGAGCTGAAGCTGTTAGCCACTCTGAGAAGAAGAGAGAAGAGAGTGTGACCGCGAGGACTGGCGATGGCGAAGGAAGATAGGACACAAATTAATTACATAACAACCAAGGCCCCCGCGGGTACCCCAAATTTAATGTTATCAGATTTGACAACGCCGCGCCATACAACTTTGGTTTGATTTTTCGTCGACAAAAGCATTTTTTAAAAGGAGAGCTTGCCGTTCGGCAAATCCATATCTGCTAATCTATTCCTGATTTAAGCGGCTGATGACATGACGCGGCCGCCTTTTAACACAGGGAGAAGCACTTTTTTCATGTCCGACCAGTCTCTGATCCGAAACTTTTCCATTATCGCTCATATCGATCACGGCAAGTCGACGCTGGCCGACCGTATCCTCGAAATCACCAATACAGTCAGCGGCCGGGATATCACCGATCAGATGCTGGACATGATGGACCTGGAGCGGGAGCGCGGCATCACCATCAAGGCGCAGGCTGCGCGCGTGCTCTATAACGCCGCCGACGGGCGCACATACATGCTGCACCTGATTGACACTCCCGGCCACGTGGATTTTTCCTACGAGGTTTCCCGCAGCCTGGCCGCCTGCGAAGGCGCGCTGCTGGTGGTTGATGCCGCCCAGGGCATTCAGGCGCAGACGCTGGCGAACACGTATCTGGCGATAGACAACAATCTAGAAATTATCCCCGTGCTCAACAAGATCGACCTTCCGGCGGCCGACCCCGAGCGTGTAGCCGGCGACATCTCCGAGCTGTTTGGCGTGGACCCTGATGATGTCCTGCGCGTGTCGGCCAAGACGGGGGAAGGCGTCGGTGCGGTGCTGGAGGCGATTGTAAACCGGATTCCACCGCCGGCCGGCGAATCTGACGCACCGCCGCGGGCGCTCATTTTCGACTCTGTTTATGATCAGTACCGTGGCGTCATCGCCTTCGTGCGCGTGGTCGACGGAGTCTTTTACAAAGGGGATGAGATCGTCGCCATGGAGCTGGGCACGCGGGCCGATGTCGAGGAGGTCGGCTTCTTCTCGCCCAACATGATGCCGGCGCCGTCGCTGGCCGCCGGCGAGGTTGGCTATATCATCACCGGCATCAAGACCGTGCGGGACCTGCGTGTAGGCGACACGCTCTCGAGCGCCGGGAGCCGCGCACAGGCGCCGTTGCCCGGCTACCGCGAGGCCAAGCCGATGGTTTTCTGCGGCCTCTTTCCCATCGATGGCGACGACTACCCGGCGCTGCGTGACGCGCTGGAAAAGCTAAAACTCAACGACGCCGCGTTCAGCTATGAGCCCGAGACCTCGCAGGCGCTTGGCTTTGGCTTCCGCTGCGGCTTTCTCGGCCTGCTTCACATGGACATCGTCCGCGAGCGCCTGGAGCGTGAGTATGACCTGGACTTGCTGGCAACAACACCAAACGTCGAATATAATCTCCAGCTCTCCGACGGCAGCGAGATCGTTGTCCGCAGTCCCGCGGAGATGCCGGATCCGGTCCGGATCGCGCTTGTGCGCGAGCCATTCGTGAAGGCTGCGGTCCTGGTCCCCGGTGACTTTGTCGGACCGGTGATGGAGCTTTGTCAGGAGCGCCGCGGCGATTTCGAGGACATGCAGTATCTGTCGTCCAACCGGGTGCAGATTCGTTACCGGCTGCCGCTGGCGGAAATTGTGCTGGATTTCTTCGATCAACTCAAATCGCGCACCAAGGGCTATGCCTCGCTGGATTATGAAATGGATGGTTACCGGGAAAGCGACTTGGTCAAACTCGACATCATCATTGCCGGCGAGGTGGTGGATGCATTGTCACTTATAGTTCATCGGGACAAAGCTTTTGCCCAGGGGAAAGCGCTGGCCGAGCGGCTGAAGGCCGAGATCCCCCGGCAGTTGTTTGAGGTGGCTATCCAGGCCGCCATCGGCAAGAAGATCATCGCCCGGGAGACGATCCCGGCCAAGCGCAAGGACGTGCTGGCCAAGTGTTATGGCGGCGACATCTCTCGCAAGCGCAAGCTGCTAGAGAAGCAGAAAGCGGGGAAGAAAAGAATGAAGCAGGTAGGAAACGTGGAAATTCCTCAGCGCGCTTTCCTGGCGGTGCTGGATTTAGAAAAGAAATAGTTCAAAGTTCAAAGTTTCCTGCATCAGTGAACCTCATGACTCCAAACGGGGCGCGTGAACACTGCCTGATACCATTTTCTTAACTGACAGGGATGATCGTTCAGTTCTTAAGGCATTATCATCCCGAAGCGCCGCAGGCGATAAAGGATCTGTTTCTCCCAAGATCAAGATTCTTTGCTTCGCCTGAACTGATATTTGGGATGCGTATTAGCAATCAGCGATCAGTTTTTCAACATTTGGTTGCAAGGTTTTCCAGTTTTGAACTTGTAACTTGGCTTAGGCAAAGAAAAAGCCCCTGTCTAGCCGGCACAGGGGCTTTCCACTAGGGGGGTGGGGGGTTGAAAGGTTTGGGCACCTTTCTTCCAAGGAGAAAGATACCATACCCCCTTAGGTATCGTCAATACCCTACCGTTATTAAATATCCTGATGGAAAAATTTTGGATAACTGATATAATCAAATTTATCGCCTTAATGCAGGCAAAAAGCCGCTTTTCCCATTGCCAGGCGGGTTCGAAAACGTCCGCTGGGGCGCGGACTGACAAGCGTGAAAATTGATTATTTCCCAGGGGAACGAGGAATGAACATTGGTTTTGGCAAATCCCGCCTGATCGGTTACTCGATCATGGGCGCCATCATCGGCGCAGCTATCTTCATAATCCACGACTCGCTGGAGATTTTCTATCCCGAGTCGCACAACTGGATTCTTGTCGTATTGATCCCGTTGACTGCCGCCGGGATGGCGTTGATCGCCAGGAACGAAAATGCAGTCTACGAATGGGGCAGCCGCCTTGAAGCGGCGCGCAAGCGGATAAATGAGTTGATGCTATCCGCGGTCGCCGAAAGGCACTGGGTACAGAGTATTCACGATCCTGCTCTGGTTACATGCTGGCGGGAACTTGAATGTGACAAGGAGGATTGCCCCGTTTATGGCAGGGAACACGCCCGCTGCTGGCTGATCGTGGGCACTTATTGCCACGGTGAGGTCCAGGGAAAATTTGCCCGCAAGATCCATGATTGCCAGCTCTGCCCGGTTTACCGGAATGCGACAGAAGATCCGGTCAGGGAGATTTCCGAAAACTTTATGGCGATGAATTACTTGCTCAGCGAGCGCGAGGAGCAACTGGAGAGCGCCTACAATGAAGCCCGGGACCGCAGCCAGAAGCTGGCGGGGTTGGTGGCGCTTTCCGAAGCCGCGCTTTCATCGGTTCATCTTTCCGAAGTCATGCAAAACCTGCTGGAATCAGCGGCCCAGGTTGTAGGCGCCGATATGGGATTCGTCTCTCTGGCCGGCTCGGCCGGCGACGCCCTGGGCACGGCCGCCACATACGGGCTGGCCTCGGGAAGCGCAGCTGAGCTGACGGTCAAGGTGGGTGAAGGCATCGTCGGTCGAGCCTTCGCGGGCGCTTACATTGCCATCTCCGAAGACCTTACGGTTGACAGCAGGTTTGTGGCGCCTTTTCTAAAGAATGCCAACGTCCACACTCTGATCAGCCTGCCTCTGATCGGCAAGCAGCAGCCGCTGGGGATGCTAACCCTCGGCACCTTCTCGCCGCATCATTACTCGGAGGAAGAGAGAGATTCCTTGTGCGTAGCAGCAGACCGGATCGCGGCGGCAATAGAAAATGTAAAGCTGAATACCGAACTCAGCCGTGACCGGGGTCAGATCGAGCTGATGGAGGTCGTCACCAGGGATCTGGTATCGCAGGATCATGTCGGCGGCATCTATGATTCATTCATCCAGCATGCGGCGGCGATATTGGATTTTGACCGCGCCAGCCTGGTTCGCTGGCACCCGGAAGCCGGCGAGATTGAGATTCTGGCGGTCAGCACCAAGGCTCCCAAAACCTGGCTGGCCAAGGGGCTGCGCCTGCCTCTGGGCGCAGCGGCGGTGGGAGATGTGATTGAAAGCGGGGTTTCGCTGGTGCGCGATGAAATTACCGGCGATGAATACCAGATTGACAAGTTGCTATTGGAGGAAGGCATTAAATCATGCGTGATCCTGCCGCTCAGGGTGAAAGGGGCCGTGCTCGGCGCAGTGATGCTGGACAGCTTCCGCGCGCATGCGTTCAGCACCGATGACCTCGAGCTGCTCGAGCCGCTGGCCCGCCAGCTGGGACTGGTGCTCGATAACGCCCGCCTGCTGGAAGAGGCGAAGCGGTTGTCGCTTGTTGATAGCACGACAGGTTTGTATAACCATCGTTACTTCTTTGATGTGGCGTCGCGGGAGATGTCCAGGAGCGTCCGGCATGGACGTCCGGTCGCGGTGATGCTGATCGGCATCGATGGCTTCCAGGAGTTTATCCGCTCGCGTGGGCGCATCCAGGGAGACCGGCTGCAACAGGATATCGCCGGCAGCCTGAAGGCAAACGTGAGGGGCGCGGATGTGACCGCCCGTTATGGTGGCGACGAATTTGCCGTGCTGCTGCCGTATCTTGGTGCAGAAAGCGTCGGCAGCATCGACCTGACCTCAGTCGCGAGCCGGATTCGCCGGGCGATCACCGGCGTTTTAAAGCGGGATGACGGCCAACCGCCGGTTGGCTTGAGCATCGGCGCCGCCGGGTATCCTGATCAAGCCAGCGACACCGCGGGCCTGCTGGAGCGGGCCGATTGGGCGCTAAGGGAAGCAAGGGCGGGCCATGGGGACTTTGTGCTGGCGGCAAAGCCTTACTGGGACGGCTAGCAAACTGGAAACTGGGAGCCAGAAACTTGTTTGGGGGGAATGTGCCAGAAATCCGGATCGGCACCTCGGGATGGAATTACCGCCACTGGCGGGAGCTGTTTTATCCAAAAGGGCTTAAGCAATCCGACTGGTTGAGCTTCTATGCCGGCAGTTTCAATACTGTTGAGGTGAACGCCACCTTTTACCGTCTGCCCCAGCCTGACTACGTTCGGCGCTGGCGAGACTCGGTCCCACCTGATTTCCTTTTTTCCGTCAAGGGGAGCCGGTACCTGACCCACGTCAAGAGGCTGGGGGAGACAGAGGAGCCGGTGGACCGTTTTTTTGACCTGATCGCAATTTTGCAGGCTGAGGCGGGTCCCGTTCTCTGGCAGTTGCCACCTAACTTCAAGCGCAATGATGACCGCCTGGCGGCTTTCGCCGGCGCCCTGCCGGGCGGCTGGCGCCACGCCTTTGAATTTCGCCATCCATCTTGGTTTGTCCAGGAGGTTTACGACATTCTCGAACGGGCGCAGGCGGCCCTGTGCATTCCGGACCATCCCGACCTGCCGTCGGCGTCCGTCCTCACTGCCGGCTGGACCTATATCCGTTTCCATTTCGGTGGCTCAGATGGACGTTATTCCCGCACGGAGCTAAAGGAATGGGCCCGCCGGATCAGAGATTTTGCCGCCGGCGGCGCCGTCGTATACGCGTATTTTAATAATGATTGGAAGGGGTATGCTATTGACAATGCCCGTCAGCTTAACGAGTTGCTGGAATTAAAATAATACCGGTCAGCTCGGATTAACACGCCGAATGGGGTAAAATCGGGAATGCTTTTGCTGCATAAGTCGAAAGGCCCGTCCAGCAGGTGTCTGCTGGCACAGGCTCAGAGCCGGTGTTATGAAAATATTTATCGGAATAACGGGGGCCTCCGGCTCCATCTACGGCGGGCGCCTGGTGCGCGCCCTGGTAGCCGCCGGGCACGAAACTACTGTCTGTTTTTCCGCCGGCGCCGTTGAGGTCATCCGGCAGGAAGAATATGACGCCGGCCTGGAGCTTCTTGGCGCCGGAAGCGAAAAGGTTCTGGAGGCGTTTTTCTCCCGGCATGACATTTCACCCCAGGCTGTCGAGGTAGCGCTTCCGGATAATATTGGACACGCTTATTCCAGCGGCACGGCGCTTATGGACGGCGCCGCGGTCTGCCCCTGCTCCATGTCAACGGCCGCATCGATCGCGGCAGGGATCACCGGCGACCTGATCCACCGGGTTGCGGGTGTGGCCCTGAAAGAGGCGCGGCCGCTGGTTGTGGTCCCGCGGGAGGCCCCCTTAAGCGAGATACACCTTCAGAACCTGCTCCGGATCAGACAGGCCGGCGGCCATGTTTTGCCGGCGGCGCCGGCTTTTTATCATAATCCGCAGTCGATCGAAGACCTGGTGGATTTTATTGCCGGGAAGGTCCTGGACCTACTGGGAGCAGATCATCAGCTGTTTAAGCGGTGGGAGGGAATTTGAAAGCCTCTTCCGGATTCCCGTCCTCATCCTTTCCCGAGCCCGCTCGCGTGCGGGCGATGTTTGGCGATATCGCCGGACGCTACGATCTGATAAACACCGTCATGACCGCGGGCATGCATCACCGCTGGCGGCGGCTGGGCGTCGAAGTATCGGCGCTTAAAGCCGGCGGCTCTGCCTTGGATGTGTGCTCGGGCACCGGCGATTTTGCCTTTGCCCTGGCCCGCGCCGCCGGTCCTCTTGGTTCCGTGACCGCAGTGGATTTTAGCCGCCGCATGCTTGCCGAGGCGCGGCGAAAGGCCGGGCGAGCCGGCCTGAACGTTGATTTTCACTGGGGAGACGCGACCAGCCTCGAGTTCGATGACGGCAGTTTTGACTCCTGCACGGTTGGTTTTGGCGTGCGCAACATTCCCGATCTGCATGCGGTGTTTTCCGAGATGAGGCGGGTGGTGCGACCGGGAGGGCGCGTAGTCTGCCTGGAGATAACCAGACCCACAAGAACGCCGTTTAGCCAGTTTTACGGGGTCTGGTTTGACCGGGTGGTGCCCGCGGTCGGCCGGATGGTTTCCCGTAACGACACCGCTTATGGGTATCTCCCGGCGTCAGTGAGGCGGTTTCCGCCGGCCGATGCGCTGGCCGCGGTTATGAAAAACGCCGGCATCGACGACGTAACTTACAAACTTCTGGCCGGCAGTATCATTGCCCTGCACTGGGGCTCAGTGAGATAACGGAGCAAGCGATGGCGCGACTTGAACAATCAGCGGTAACAAGCCCCATGGAACAGTTCAAGGAGCTGTATTGGGACCGCTTCCTGGAACCTGTGCGCAGCTGCGAGTCAAGACTGAAGCAGATTGCCGGACGTCCCGAAGCTCCGCTGGGAGAGCCGTGCACGCTGACGCTGGCGGCTGGTGGCAAACGGCTGCGTCCGCTGCTTGTGTTTATGTCGTCCCGGACGGGCAGCAAGGCCGGGGAGAAGCAGGTGCTGGCCGCGGCCGCTGTCGAACTGGTCCATATGGCTACCCTCGTGCACGACGACGTGCTGGACGGCGCCAGTTTAAGGCGCGGGCAGCCAACCCTGTTGGAAAGATACGGCAAACACGTCAGCGGGGCTGCGGGCGACTATCTCTTTTCTGCCGCTTTTAAGCTGCTGGCGCAGACCGGCTTCGCCGGCGCCGTTTCCGTTTTGAGCCAGGCTAGCCTGGACCTGAGCCGTGGTGAACTGGCGCAAATGTGTGAAGGGTTTGACTACGGTCTCCCGGCGGCGTCGTACTTTGAGCGTTGCCGGCTGAAGACCTCAGGGCTGTTTATCGCTGCCTGCCGCCTGGGAGGAATGTTGTCCGGATGTTCCCCAGAGGTTATCGAAGCCGTCGGGCGATTTGGAGAGTACCTGGGTCTGTCTTTCCAGCTTGCCGACGATATCCTTGATTTCGAAGGAAGTCCGGAGGAGACAGGGAAGGAAAAAGGGACGGACCTTCGAGACGGGACGGTAACGTTGCCGCTGATTCTGGCGCTAAAGCTTGACCCAGGTGTCAGGGCGATGCTGAAACGGGACCCTTCACCAGCCGAACTGGAAAAGATTCGCCGGAGGGTGCAGGCAAGCGGGGGCATCGAGGAGACGCGGCGTCAGGCGCTGACGTTTGCTAGGCAGGCGGTTACCGCTCTCGAACCGGCGGCCGGGGAACTGGACACCGAACCTCTGGCCTTGATGGCAGAGGCATCAGTCTACAGGCGGGCTTAAGGATGGATTGGGATGACATGCAATCAATGGGGGCGGCAGAGGGGAAAGCTGAGGCTGAGCTGGAGCAGCTGCTTAACGCCGTGATCCCGTTTGCTCAGCAGATGCTGTCCAAGCACGGAGAATTTAATCCGTTTGCCGCCGCCGTCAGCCGGGAAGGAAGGCTGAAGTTTATCGGCATCCCTCCCTATGAGCAGAACAAGATCAACGAGGAGTTGATCGATAGCTTGCGGGAAACCCTGATCATTGGGGCCAGCAAGGGAGATTATCGCGCCACCGGCATCTGCTCTGACGTGAGTGTGGCGGTAACTGATGATGGCGAAAAAAGTGATGCCGTCCGCATCTCCCTGGAGCACCTCGATGGCCAGTCCATGAACGTCTTTCTGCCTTACAGGATGGATCCCGCCGGGGAGATCGAATACGGCGAGATTTTCGCGTCGGTTACCGACCCGGTAGTGTTTCTGCGCAGGTTTAACGATTAGAATCTGTCTCAAAGGATTACTCGCTACGAGTCAAACCGGGCCAGCCGTGAACGGGCGGGTGCTTTTTTCGATGAATAATGATGCCGCCGGGAACGAATATGGCAGAAAGCAATAACAAGATCAGGGTCATCGTCATCGGCGCCTCGGGGCGCATGGGCCGCACCGTCTGCGAGGCGGTGGCGGCGGAGGACGATCTGAAGCTTACGGCAGCCGTCGACAGCGCCCTTGGAAATGATGAGGCCCGGCCGGAATTTCCGTTTGCCGGCGTGCCCCTGTACCCGTCGTTGATAGACTGCCTTGCGAGCGAGAGCGTCGACGTAGCCGTGGACTTCACGGTCCCGGCGTCAGTTTTTGAAAATATTTTGTCATGTCTCAGTCATGAGGTTAACTGTGTGGTCGGCACCACCGGTTTAACCGGCGCGCAGCTGGTTGAGATAGAGCGGCAATGCCAGCAAAGCGGCGCCAGCTGCCTGGTGGCGCCGAACTTTGCCATCGGCGCGGTGCTGATGATGGATATCGCCCAGGTTGTGGCCCGGTATATGCCGTACTGTGAGATTACGGAGCTGCACCATGACAAAAAGCTGGATGCTCCTTCAGGGACTGCTCTCAGGACGGCGGAGATGATCTCGGCCGCCCGCCTCGATTGCCCGGATGTCCCCGGTCCTGAAGGCAGTGTGGCGCGAGGGCTCAACCATCGGGGCATCCCCATTCACAGCGTCCGGCTTCCCGGACTGGTTGCTCACCAGGAGATCGTCTTCGGCGGTCAGGGGCAGACGCTCACGATCAGGCACGATTCCATTTCGAGAGAGTCTTTTATGCCGGGTGTGCTCCTGGCGGTCAGGCGGGTTTTGGAGCTCGACGGCCTGGCGGTCGGGCTGGAGAAGGTCATGTAAAAATGGGATAATAAGCCTCAGCATAAGCTCGGGTTTTTGGTAACCGATTGCATATGCGCCACCGGAATTTTTTAACTTTTAACTATGAGTCTATTCGGCGACATACTTACGGCGATGGTGACCGCCCTGAACGAAGACGGGTCGGTGAATTATGACGTCACCGCCGGATTGGCGGAGCATCTGGTGGAAAACGGGTCCGACGGACTTGTGGTCTGCGGTACTACCGGTGAGTCTCCGACGCTGACGGACGATGAGAAGGTGCGGCTGTTTGAGGTGGTGCGGGAAGCAGTCGGCGGCCGCGCATTCATCATCGCCGGCACGGGCTCCAATGACACCGCCCACAGTGTTGAGCTTACCCGGCGCGCCGCGGGCGCCGGTGTCGATGGTATTCTGGCCGTCACCCCCTATTACAACAAGCCGCCGGTAGCCGGCGTCATCGCTCACTTCCAGGCTATTGCCGCCGCCGCCGATCTGCCGGTGATTCTCTATAACATTCCCGGCCGGACGGCTCTAAACATAGAGCCGGAAACGCTGGCGACGTTAGGGGAAACCCCAAATATCGTGGCGGTAAAGCAGGCCAATCCTGATCTGGGGCAATCCAGGCGGGTGGCGGAGATCTCCGACATGGGCATATACGCCGGAAACGATGACATGCTGTTCCCGTTGCTCGAATATGGCGCCTGGGGCGGCATTTGCGTTGCCTCGCATCTGGCCGGCGCGCAGATGAAGAAGATGGTGGAGCTGTTCCGGGCCGGAAACGGGGAGGAGGCCTGCACTATCGATGATTCGCTGACGCCGCTTTACGAAGCCATGTTCGTGACCACAAATCCGATTCCCATCAAAGCAGCGCTGAACCTGCTTGGCCATCATGTTGGCGGCTTGCGCCTGCCGCTGGTTCCGGCCACCGAAGCTGAGACAGCGCGCATCCGCGAGGCCCTGGCGGCGAGGGCGCTAATCGGCTAGAGCCCCGGCGATTCCAAAGGCCCGTCCAGCCCCGCAGGAATAACCCCGGAAGCAGCGAAAATCTATTACAAGAAACATTTTGATTTTGGCAAATCTTAAGAATCGGATCGCTTGCGATCCCGTTTGGGCGTGCCTGTCTGGCAGGCGCGGCGGAGGCTGAAGGAACAGATAGATGGCAGAAACTGAATCCAGATTGAGAATCATCCCCCTGGGCGGGCTCGGCGAAATCGGGAAGAATATGATGGTGTTCGATTTCGACGGCCGCCTGCTTGTCATCGATGCCGGCCTGGCGTTTCCCCGGGACGAAGTTCTTGGCATCGACCTGATGATTCCGGACTTTACCTTCCTCCGGGAGCGGGCAGACGCGGTCGAGGCGGTTCTGCTCACTCACGGCCATGAAGATCACGTGGGGGCGCTTCCCTTCCTTCTGCGGGAGATGAACGTTCCGGTTTACGGCACCAAGCTGACGCTTGGCCTGGTCCGGAACAAACTGGAGGAGCACGGGCTGGCCGGAGCCGCCGACCTGCGCGAGATCGAGCCGGGAAAACCGGAAGAAATCGGCCCGTTTCACTGCGAGTTTATTCATGTGACCCACAGCATTCCTGACGGCGTGGCGGTGGCGGTGAAGACGCCGGTGGGCACCGTGGTACATAGCGGTGATTTCAAGCTGGACCCGAATCCTATCGACCGGAAGCGCACCGATCTCGGCAAATTTGGAGAGCTTGGCATCCAGGGAGTGACGCTGCTTCTTTCCGATAGCACCAACGCCGAAGTCGGCGGCGTCACCGCGCCGGAAAAATCAGTCGGCAAGACCCTGGATGAGATATTTACCCTGGCGCCGGGACGTATCATCGTGGCTTCCTTTGCCTCACACATCCACAGGATC
The DNA here is from genome assembly GCA_014874265.1 of Thermoleophilia bacterium. Classification (GTDB taxonomy): domain Bacteria; phylum Actinomycetota; class Thermoleophilia; order BMS3ABIN01; family BMS3ABIN01; genus JACWAD01. The sequence goes on from JACWAM010000069.1 coordinate 31,526, forward strand.
CAGCAGATTGTCAATGCCGCCCGGCGCCACCGGCGTCGGCTGGCGGTCGTCGGCCGGTCCATGGTCAGGAACGTCCAGATTGCCCGCGAGCTCGGATACCTGGATGTCCCTGAGGAGATGCTCATCTCGCTGGGAGACATCGATAACTTCAAGCCTCGCAAGGTTGTGATACTTTCCAGTGGCAGCCAGGGCGAGCCGCTGTCGGCGCTGACGCGGATGGCCTATAACGACCACAAAAAGGTAAAGCTTCAGGCCGACGACACGGTCGTCATCTCCGCGCGGCCGGTTCCCGGCAATGAGCTGAGCGTGCACCAGGTGATCAATCGCCTGTTCAAGGCGGGCGCTAATGTCATTTACGAGGCGGTGGCGCCGGTGCATGTATCCGGCCACGCGGCCAGGGAAGAGCTGAAGATGCTCATCAACCTGACGCAGCCGGAGTTTTTCATCCCGATTCACGGCGAGTACCGCCACCTGCATTTTCACAAGGAGCTCGCGGAAGAAATGGGCATGGACAGTCGCCGGATCATCATGGCGGCCAACGGAGACGTGATTGAGCTGTCCGGCGGGAAGGTTAAAATTGTGGACACGATCGAGGCCGGCATTGCTTACGTGGACGGCCTGACCGTGGGCGACATTCATGATGTAACCCTGCGCGACCGCAAGAAGCTGTCCCGGGACGGCTCCATCATTGTGGTTCTGCCGGTGAGCGAGCAGGATGGCTCCCCGGTTGCGAAGCCGGAGATATTCACCAAGGGGTTTGTCTACATGGGAAGCCGCAAAGAACTGATGAGAGAGGTGTCGAGGATGGTGGACGACATTATCGGGGACAGCGCCAGCCACGGTATTACCGATCCGGGTCTGCTGCAGGAGCACATCCATGATCGCCTGGCCCGGTTCATTTACAGGAAAACAAAGAAACGGCCGCTCATCATTGCGGTTGTGGTAGAAGTCTAAAAGCGGACGTTGGACTTTGGATGCTGGATTTTGGATAAATCCCAAAATGCGATGAAAGCCAATGGCGAAGACCGCTAGATACCGCAAAAAGCCGGCCGGCCGGTCTGGCAGGGGGAAGAAAAAAGGGAAAAAGGACGCCTTCCTTGACCGCCGCCTCCGGGAGTTTGGCGGCCTGGCAATGGCGACAGCCGGCTGCTTCGTGGCGCTGGTCCTGTACCTGGGCTGGTCGGGTGGGCTGGCCGGAATTTTCCTGGAAGATCTTCTTCGCTATCTCTTTGGCGTGTTTGTCTTCCTGAGCCCGCTGGCTTTCATTGGCGGCGGCCTGATGATGATCTTTCCTGACGCGCCCCTGGGCCCGAGAGGGGTGAGGGCAGGCGCGGCCATGTTTCTGGCGGGGTTGTTCCTGGCCGCCGGCGCCAACATTTTTTCAATCCTCGGCAGTTCTCCGGCGCACCACGGTTTTTTTGACAGCGCCTATGTTCCGGCACATGGAGGCGTTGCCGGCGACGCGCTTTACTGGGTCACGTCTTCGCTTGCCGGCGACGTGGGCAGCACCATCGCGGCTGTCTTCCTGCTTCTGTCCGCGGCTTTTCTGATTACCGGCGCGTCGGTCAGAACGGTGCTGCTGACTTCCGGAAGGCACGCGCGCATGGCGGCGGGCGGAGCGCGCCGGACGACGGTTCATATGGGGCATAATCTTGCTGAGCGCCGGGCCCGGGCCGGGGAAGCGGCTGCGGCGGCAGGCACCGTCGGATCTTTTGACGCCGGGGGACCTGCGGGAGCGCCGGCAGTCCCCTTCGGGGTGGGGCCTGCCGCGGTAACGGAACGGCCGGTGGGTGACAGCCCCCTGAATGGCGCCGAAACCTTTCCCGATCTCTTCGAGCCGGCAAAGCAGGCCGTGGCTGTGATCGAGGCGCCCGAAGCAGTAGAAACGGCGCCCCGGGATGACGGCTGGATGCCGGGTGTGGAAAGCGGCGACGGCGTCCAGGGAGAGCTGTTTCCGGTAGCGGGCGCGACCGGGGTTAGTTATACCCCGCCCCATTCGGATTTGCTGCGAAAAAGCGGCTCCGATAAGCAGATTGCCGGAGAGAGCTTCGACAGGATCAGCCGGGTGCTGGTTGAGACATTGGCAAGTTTTGGCATCGAAGCCCGGGTGGCCGGGACGGTCTCCGGGCCGCGGGTAACGCGCTACGAGCTCCAGCTGGCTCCGGGGATAAAAGTTTCCCGGGTCACAAATCTGAAAAATGACATTGCCTACGCCCTGGCGACTACGGATATTCGCATCCTGGCGCCGATCCCGGGGAAATCCGCCGTGGGGGTGGAGGTGCCGAACACCAGTCCGAACCTCGTTACTCTGGGCGACATCTACCGGGATTTTCCCGCCGGCAGCGGCCACCTGATGGTCTGGCTGGGCAAGGACATCGCCGGGAAGCCTGTGTATACGGATCTGGCGATGATGCCGCATTTGCTCGTGGCCGGCACCACCGGCTCCGGCAAGAGCGGCTGCATCAACTGCATGATTTCTTCGGTTCTCCTGCGGAGTACTCCCGATGAGGTGGGAATGATCCTGATCGATCCCAAGCGGGTGGAGCTGAACCACTTCGAAGGCATCCCGCACCTGCTGACCCCGGTTGTGACTGTGATGAAGGACGCCGCCAACGTGCTGGCCAACCTGGTGCAGGAGATGGAATCGCGTTACAGCCAGATGCAGCTGGTGAAGGCGCGCCATCTGGACGAGCTGAACCGTGTCCGGGGCCTGCGGGGACAGAAGCCGCTGCCGTTTATTCTGCTTGTTGTTGACGAACTTGCCGATCTGATGATGGTGGCGCCCGGAGAGGTGGAGGACGCGATCATCCGCCTGGCGCAAAAATCACGGGCGGTGGGAATTCACCTCGTACTGGCGACACAGCGGCCCTCCGTGGACGTTATTACCGGCATGATCAAGGCCAACGTCCCGTCCCGGATCGCCTTCGCCGTGTCTTCACAGATTGATTCCCGGGTCATCCTTGATGCAACTGGCGCCGAGAGCCTTCTGGGCCAGGGCGACATGCTTTTCCGGCCACTAGGCTCCTCGCAGCTGCAAAGGATTCAGGGCGCCTATGTCTCGGAGGAAGAGGTCAAGCTGCTGACGGATCGCTGCCGCAGCCAGAAATCGCCAGACTTTCGCTACGAGCTGCTCGAGGGCAAGGAGGCTGATGATGAAGAAAGCCTGCCTCCGGATGAGGACGATCTCCTTCCCGAGGCCATGCAGCTGGTAGTGTCTACCGGCACCGCGTCGGTTTCATTTCTGCAGCGGCGCCTCCGGGTTGGATACACCAGGGCCGGCCGGCTCATTGATATGCTGGAGAAGCGAGGTGTCATCAGCGGCTACGAGGGTAGCAAACCGCGGCGGGTGCTGATGAGCGAAGATGCTCTGGCGCAGCTTCTGTCCGGCGGGGGAGAGCGGCGCCGGCCGGAAGCAGCCGGCAACGGCAGCGACGTACAATCTGCGGGAGATGACGGCGGCGGCCAGTCCGGTTGGTGATCTCTCAAAATCCAAACTTTCGAACAATTTAGTCAGGAAGCTTAGTAACTTGTCATTCCAGGGGAGCAAAGTGACGAGGAATCTGTTTTAGGAGCAGATCCCTCACTCCGCTTTGGATGATATTCTTAAAGTAACCTGATTCGTTCGTATGGTCAGCATAGCTTAAATGCGCAAATTATCCTCCAGATTAACTTCCCATCCGGCGGCGTCAGGCGGCGCGGCTGTCGGCATCGCCTTCCTGGCTCTTTATACGTACACGCTGGCTCCCGATGTCCTCGGGCATGACTCCGGCGACTGGGAAGCTGCCGGCGCCCTTCTCGGCCTAAGCCATTCGCCCGGGTCGCCGGCATACACGATCATCGGATGGCTTTTTTCCCGGGTGCCGATTGGCAGCCTGGCAGCCCGCGTAAATTTTGTGTCCGCGGTGATAGGAGCCGCGGGCGTTGCCGCCGTTTTCGTCCTGATGTACATGCTGGTGAGGCACTGGCTGCCGGCGCTGATCTCTGCCGTCACCCTTGGAGTCGCGGGCCTCTGGTGGTCGCAGGCGTCGGTGGCCGAGCCCTACAATTCAGTACCGGCGGCCATCGCCGTCCTGCTGATTCTACTGCTTCTCTGGCACCGGAACGGCACCGTCAAACTTGTCTGGGCAGGCGCGCTGATCATCGGGGTCGAGCTGGCGTATCATCCGACGCTGCTATATTTCACTCCTGTGCTTCTCGCCGGGGTTATTGTTCTGGGACCCTGGCGGAAATTGCTCAGCATAAAAGGGGTGGCGCCGGTCGTGGTGCTGCTGATCGCGGGTTTGAGCATCTATGCCTATCTGCCGATCCGGAGCGCTTTGAACCCGCCGGTGTTCACCGAGAAAATTGGTTCTTTGACTGGACTATGGATGTTTGTGACGGTCAGAGAAGCCCGCACCACCGGTTCTTTCGGCGTTCATGTTCCCGGGATTACCGAGATTCGCGCCCGCCTCTCAGAGTTGATGCTGCAGGGTTATCTGCCTCCCTTTGTTTTTCTTGTTTTTGGCCCGGCGCTGACTCTTCTTTATCCGAAGGTACTGTCGCGGCTTAGAGCAAGCCGGCGTTTCCTTTTGTTTCTCCTGGGAGGAGGAATATTTCACATTATCGTGATTTTCGCGATCAGCGGCGTCTTTATTCAGTACTACATGCCGCTGCTGCTTTATTTTGCCATCTGGACCGGGTTTTCCATGTATCTGATCATGGTTGTTGCGGATGCCTACCTGCCCCGGGAAAAACTGCGCCTGATTCCGGTTGTGGCCCTGGCGGCGGTGTATTTTGTCTTTCTGGCGCTGGGAGTGCATCAAGTATGGCCTTTTGTTAACCACCGCCAGGACCGAGGGATGCGGGATTTCAGCAACTTTGTCTTTAAGAATGCTCAGCCGGGGGCTGTAATTCTGGCCAACTGGGAGTCTTACACCGGGTTGATCTACGCTCAAAAAGTAGATGGTCAGGGGCGGGACGTAACCATTGAGGCGGTGTCGCAGGATGCCTGGCGGAGCGTTCTGCCGCGCATCAGGGCGCAGCATCCCGGCGCTGAGATCATGCTGGCGCGGACGCTGCCCTTTAATGATAGCAGCGGCACCAGTAAAATTGGCTCCTGGTTCTTTATTGAGGTCAAAGGACGGACATACCAGGATCAGAAACATGGAACCCCCGGGCCGGCATCGGTGGAGCTGTACCGGGTGCAATAAGCACAGCGGCTGCTAAGCAAAAACCGCGCGGACGGTTTTAACTCCTCCCAATTGGGAAATAAGTCGTGCAAAATATCACCAAGGCAGAGAGGTTCTGCAATGACCCTGACCTGGAAGACAGGCAAACGGAAGGTGCTGGACGGCGCCGGGCTCGGTAGGGTCCTGGCTCACATATTACCCGGTATTGTTTTCTTGGCGCTGCTTGCCGCCCCTGGCTGCAGCATTGGCGGCTCCAGTTCCAATCCCTCTTCCCCGGCGAAAACGGTCACGGTAGCAACAGCGCCGGCGGCCGGACCGGCGCCGCTGGCGGTACCGGCGTCGGGATTTACGACAGCAATAGCAAAAGTAGTCCAACAGGTTAAACCAGCTGTGGTGCAGATCACCAATGAGCAGACAACTGCGGGGCAGTTTAACCAGCCGTTCACGGTTCCCACGGGTGTCGGATCGGGGGTCATTTACGACTCCGCGGGACATATCCTCACCAATGATCATGTAATCACCGGCGCTCAAAAAATACTGGTCACTCTGCCTGACGGGCGCAACTTCAACGGGAAGATTATCGGCGGTGACAGCAAGACTGACGTCGCCGTGGTCCAGATAACCGGGAGCAGCCTGCCGGTCGCCATTCTCGGGGACGCCAACAAGATGCAGGTGGGCGACTGGGTGGTGGCGATCGGGAATGCGCTGGCTTTGCCGGGGGGCCCTACTGTCACCAAGGGCGTCATCAGCGCCCTGAACCGAACGGTGCAGGAGCCGGGAAACTCAACGACCCCTTCACAGCAGCCAACCGTTCAGGGACCTTATCTCTTCAATGTGATCCAGACGGACGCGCCGATCAATCCCGGCAATTCCGGGGGACCGCTGGTCAACCTGGCCGGACAGGTCATCGGTTTGAACACGCTGGTTGCCGATAGTACTTCCAGTGGGGGGCAGGCCGAAGGAATCGGATTTGCCATCTCGATCAATACGGCGGTCCAAATCGCACAGCAACTGGTAACGACCGGCAAAGTCATCCATCCCTATCTTGGCATAACATATCAGCCTCTCAACGCGGTGGTTGCTTCCGAACTGGGAATTCCGACAAACCAGGGCGTGCTGGTGGAGCAGGTGGCGTCCGGATCGCCGGCGGCCGCTGATGACGCAATCAAGGTCCAGGATGTCATCACCGCCGTTGACGGCAATGCTCTGGTCAGCGATTCCGACCTGGCCCAGATCATCAACTCGCACAAGCCGGGTGACACCCTCATCTTGAGTGTTCTGAGGAACAACAAGAAGATTACGGTAACCGTAAAGCTGGCAAAATCTCCGTAACGGCTGCGATCGGAATTAACCGGAAGGTCGTACGAGCGCTAACAGATCCGTGGCAGTTGTTCGCCCACGGGCATCCGGATGATCCTCAAGCCGCCCAGGACGGTGCGGGCAAAAACCCGAAAAGGGCCAGAGAACCCGGCTCCGGCGGCGGGATCAACCACCCGGCCGATAATCGCCGCTTCGGCGCCCAGGGGGTGGCTCCGCATCGCCGCCAGAACGGAACCGGCGTCATCCTCGGGAACGAAGGCCACGAGCTTTCCCTCATTGGCCAGGAGCAACGGATCAAGGCCAAACAGCTCGCAGGCGGCGCGCACTGACGGTTTCACCGGCAGCGTTTCTTCTTCGATTTCGATTGCCACCCCTGAGGCGGCGGCGATTTCATTTAACGCCGCCGCCAGCCCGCCCCGGGTCGGGTCGCGCATCGCATGCACGCGGACGGAGGCCGCCAGCATCTCCCGGACGAGGCTGTTTAGCGGGGCACAATCACTTTTTAACATTGAATCAAATTCGAGCCCCTGCCGGCAGCTGAGGATGGCGACGCCGTGGTCTCCCAGGGTGCCGCTTAGGATGACGGCGTCCCCCGGACGGGCGCCGCGGCCGCTTGGGCTGACGCCCTCAGGAATCAGGCCGATGCCGCTGGTGGTGATAAAGACACCGTCGGCGGCCCCTCTTTCGACGACCTTGGTATCGCCTGTCACTACCTCGACTTTTGCTTCGCCGGCAGTTGCCCGCATTGATTCCGTTATCAGCTTGAGCGTGTGGAGCGGGAGTCCTTCCTCAATGACAACGCCAAGAGCGATGTAGAGTGGAGTCGCGCCCATCACCGCCAGGTCGTTGACCGTACCGGTGACCGACAGGCGGCCGATATCTCCACCGGGGAAAAAAAGAGGAGAGACTACGTGCCCGTCGATGGTAAAGGCCAGCCGGCCTTGCACTTCCAGGCAGGCGGCGTCGTCCAACCGGTTCAGGATATTATTTGCGAGCGCGCTGCTGAAAACTGATTCGACCAGTTCCCTGCCGAGCCGGCCGCCGCTGCCATGCGCCATCTGCACTGTTTCCGTATCATGCGTCATTGTTTGAAAAACGGCGTCATGCTCTTATTAATGACAACTTAATCAATCCTGAAACTCATACTGGTAGTAAGCGGCGCAGGTCCCCTCTGAGGAGACCATGCACGGACCCACCGGGTGATCGGGGGTGCACGTGCGGGCGAAGCGGCGGCAATCGGGCGGGATTTTCTGACCGGTGAGGATCGCCCCGCAGATGCATCCGGCCGGCTCGCGCGAGTAGGACGCATCGACTGCAAAGACCCTGGCGGCGTCATGAGCGGCAAACTCTTCGCGAATCGTCAGTCCGCTTGCCGGAATCGTGCCGAGGCCGCGCCAGCCGGCGTCACAGGGGGCAAATACGGAATTCATCATCTCAAGCGCTGCGGGGTTGCCGCCGGGTCTGACGCCGCGGGCGTACTCAACCTCGACCCGGCAATCTCCGCTGTCCAGCTGGTCAAGGATCATGTTAAGGGATTGCAAAATATCAACCGTCTCGAATCCGGAAATGACACAGGGGATTCCCCGCTCCGCCAGCGGCCGGTATGGATCGGCTCCAATAATGGCCGAGACATGACCGGGGCAGAGAAAGGCGTCAACGGCCAGCCCGGGCATGCGGCAGAGGGCGGAGAGCGCCGGCGGCACCAGCTTGTGGGCGCTGTAAACAAAAAAATTGCTGGCGCCAGACTGCCTGGCCGCGGCGATCGCCGCGGCCACCGTCGGCGCCGTGGTTTCGAAGCCGACGCCGAAAAAAATCACCTTGCAGTCAGGGTTCTCCCTGGCCAGGCGGAGGGCGTCCAGCGTCGAGTAAACGATCTCGACCCGCGCCCCCCGGGCGCGGGCTCCTCCGAGGCCCATTCGCGTGCCCGGCACCTTGAGCATGTCGCCAAAACTGGCGGCGATGACGCCGGGCAGCAAAGACATCTCAATAAAGCTGTCAATATCGTAATTGGAGGTGACGCAAACCGGGCAGCCCGGCCCTGAGATTAATCTGAGCCAGGCCGGCGACGCCTGCCTGATTCCGTGCCGGGAGATCGCCATCGTGTGCGTGCCGCAAACTTCCATGATCCGTACCGGCCTTTCCGGCCGGCGGTGAAGACGATCAAGCAGTCTTCCGGCGGGGCCCGAGGCTCTGAATTCGTCCAGGTAGGATAAAACCGGAAGATTATTCATCATCAGCCGCCGGCGTTTCCTTGAGACCCAAATCGCCATCTTCAGGGCCGGGTCCGGAGAGCCCGGGCCGGCCGCCTGGCGGCGCCAACTCCTCAAATAGCAGGAGCGTTTCCAGTGCTTCTTTTTTGTCAATCATACTGATGGCAAATCCGGCGTGAAGCAGCACATAGTCACCGGTCACCGCTTCCGGCAGAAGGACAATCGAGGCCTGTTTGCGCAAGCCTCCGATCTCAACGATCGCCTGCTGGCCGTCGGTTTCAATTATTTTAGCGGGAACAGCCAGGCACATCTTAAAATCCTCCATCAGGTCCCGGGGATGATAAGGTCTTTTGTAAATCTTCCTGAGAGCCGGCCGCATCAATATTTCCCGTTTTTTGATTTGATTTCAGATTCAGGGCCAGCGCCGCCTGGCCAAACGAAAGGCCGCCGTCACCCGCGGGAAGCTGCCGCTGGCAAAGCGGTTTCAGTCCTTGCTCTGTCAAGCCCCGGTCCACGAGCGCCAGCAGCAGGCGGTTCTGCCAGACGCCGCCGCTGAAGGCCACCATTCCTGAGCCGCAAAACTCCGCGGCGTCCAGGCAGGTGGCCACAATCGCCGCCGCCAGGCCCAAATGAAACCGGAGCGCCACGACTCCGGCGGTGACGCCCGCGGCAATATCATCAATCATCGCCGCTACCGCCGGCGCCGGATTAACCTGCCAGGGCATGATATCTTTCTGTAGCAGAAACTGGTAACCGCCGGCCGCATGAGCGCCGGATTCAAGCTCCTTCCTGGCCACTGTTTCCAGCTCCATCGGAGCCTGTGCCTCATACGTAACGGTTGATCGCAGTAATGCAATCGCCGCCACCGCGTCAAACAGGCGGCCGCAGCTGGAAGTTGGGTAGCAGTTTAACCCTGTTTCCATCTGTTTGATGATCAGCTCTTCATTGATGCGGGAGACGCCGAGGCGCCGGGCAATAAAATCAGTCCATGCGGGAGCAAAAGTCCGGGTGAGAGCCAGCGCCGTGCGCCACGGACCGCGGACGCATGCGTCTCCCCCCGGCAGTGGAAAGTAAGTCAGGTGGGCGGTCCGTTTAAAACCGTCGCTGAGGGTCCCCGTAAAAAATTCGCCTCCCCAGACGGCGCCGTCGTCGCCCAGGCCGGTGCCGTCCAGGGCAACCCCGACGGCCGGCCCAGAAACTCCGTGCTCCGCCAGGCAGGAAGCGATGTGGGCGCGGTGGTGCTGTACGGTCAGGACAGTCTTGCCGGATTCGAGGCTGCGCTCGCGCGCGTAAGCCGTGGAAACGTAGCCGGGATGGCGGTCGCAGATAAATCTTTCGGCCCGGGTGCGGAAAAGAGTCTCGTAAAGTTCCGCCGTCCGCTGATAATGGACCGCCGTCGCCAGGTTTTCCAGGTTGCCGATATGTTGTGACACAAACGCGTCTTCGCCTCTGGTCAGGCAGAAGGAGCTCTTCAGGTCTCCGCCGGCCGCCAGCAGCGGTTCTGGGCGCCGGGGCCGGGCGGGGCCCGGCGCGTGCGGCAACGCCGGCTGCTCCGGGCGCGGCGAGAAAGGTGTCCTCGCGGCAGGCGGAGACAGCCTGATCGGCAGCGGGGCGTATCCCCGGGCCCGTCTGATCATCATTGGCAGATCCCGGTCGTCAAGCGCCACGACGCTGTCGTCATATGTTGATAATATACCACGGTTGTGAAGAAGAAACAGATCGGCGACGCCGGCCAGCCGCGCGAGCGCCGCTTCATTGCTGCCACAAATCGGCTCCCCGGTTACATTGCCGCTCGTCATTACGAGAGGCGCTCTAATCTCAGCCATAAGCAGAAAATGAAGCGGCGTATACGGAAGCATCACGCCCAGTCGGTCAAGGCCGGGTGTGACTTCCCCGGCGACGCTGCCGCCGTCGCGGTCAAGCAGCACGATCGGCCGCTCGGGGGAAGTAAGCAACCACTTTGCCGCCGGGGATATCCTGCAGGTCAAAGCCGCTTCCGCCAGGGAGGGCATCATCATCGCAAAAGGCTTGTCTGGCCGGTGCTTTCGCTTCCGGAGCAATTGCACCGCCGGTGCGCTCTCAGCCAGGCAGGCCAGCTGAAAGCCGCCGAGGCTTTTAAGGGCGACAATTTTGCCTGCCGCCAGCGCCGCCGCCGCTTCGCGCACGGGATCGGCGGCTGCCAGCGGTGAGCCGTCAGGGCCGGTGAGCCACAGGGAAGGCCCGCAGTCAGGGCAGGCATTCGGCTCCGCATGAAAGCGCCTGTTGGCCGGATCGTCATATTCATCGCGGCAGGCGGGACACATCTCAAATTTATTCATGGACGTCAAGTTACGGTCGTAGGGCAGGCCGGCGATAATGGTGAATCTGGGACCGCAATTCGTGCAATTGATAAAAGGGTAGCGGTAACGGCGATCGCCGGCGTCGAATAATTCCGCCTGACAGTCACCACAGGTACAGCTGTCGGCGCCTACCAATCCCTCCGGACCGCCGGCGCCATCCGAGGCGGTGATCTGGAAATCATCGTAACCGGCCGCTTCCGCGGTGACGACTTTAATGGCAGTAATTACGGCCCGGGGCGGCGGTGATTTTTGCAGGGCCCGGATGAAGGAATCAATCCCGGCACCCGGGCCTTCAACATTAATCCTGACGCCGGCGGCGGAGTTGAGCACGCGGCCGGAAAGGCCCCGGGATACCGCCTCCCGGAAAACAAAGGGCCGGAAACCGACTCCCTGAACAACACCCACAAGCTCGATATCAACTCGCGAGACCCCGGTTCCCTTTACCGGCGCAGTCATCAATTCAGGGCCGGCGCCCGAAATTTGCCGTTTTTTCAATCGATGCTCGCCGCTGTCCGCCGTTGCTGTCATTTCCTGGAACCGTCAGCCCGTCAGTCGGCTGCTGGGGCGGCCCGGTTGGCGGCAGTGGCTCCGGTCAGCCACTCACCCCATCTGGCTACTCCGCTATCTTCCTTACAGGAAAGCTCAAGGATGGGAGCGGCCGGGTTGAGCGTTGTGACTACCTGCCGGAACCGCGGCAGGTCAAAATCGCAGTAGGGAAGCAAATCAATCTTATTCAAAAGGACCAGGTCCACCTGCCTGAACATGAGCGGATATTTATGCGGCTTGTCGTCGCCTTCGGCAATGCTGGCGATCATCACCCTGGCCGTCTCTCCCAGGTCAAATTCAGCGGGACAGACCAGGTTGCCGACGTTTTCAATCACGATCAGGTCCAGGAGGTCGAGATCAAGGTAGTTCAGGGCGGAGGTGATCATCAATGCCGTTAAATGGCAGGAGCCGCCGGTATTGATCTGGAGCGCCGTGACACCCATCGCTTCGATGATCAGGGAATCGACCTCGGAAGCGATGTCGCCTTCGATCACCGCCATTTTCAGCTCCGGCGCCCGCTCGATGGCCTTGATGATGGCGCTGGTCTTGCCGGCGCCGGGGGATGCCATCAGGTTGACCATAAAGACGCCATGGCGCCGCAGCCGCTCCCGGTTTTTACCGGCAGCGGAGGCGTTGCTGGCCAGTATATTTTTATTGACCTCAATTCGCATGCTTTCCGACTGCCTTCCGGTCCCGCCACGGCGATATCTGTTCAAATCCCGCGCAGACCTGTTTAAATCGGTAAATCGATGGCTCATGAATCGCCGGACTGGTTTTTGACAAAAGCTGCAAAACGCGCACGTGAAACTTTATCCGGCGTTTTTTAATCCACCTCAATGCTTTCAACAAACATTTCCTGTCCCTGCTTGATATCAAACATCGGTGAGCCGCAGTCGGGGCAGGCATAAAAGGCGTGACGCGGCTCGAACCGGCTGCCGCATTCCAGACAGACCGCCTTTGCCGGCAGATTGATAAAATTGAGCAGCGCGCCTTCGGCGACCGTACCCCGGGAAAGCTCGCCAAAATAAAACTCAATCGATTGCCCGGAAAAAGTTGATAGTTCTCCCAGGATGATGTTGATTGACCCGACGCGGGCGGCTCCCGCTCTGGTGGCCTCGTCCTGAACGATCGCGATGATATTCTCGGTGACGGAGTACTCGTGCATGGACGGATTTACCGGACGGCAAGACTCAGCCGGCGCTCGGGGGTTAGGCCTGCGTCAATTATCAAATCAATAGTAATATTGCATACACGTGTCAAACACAAACGCACTTTTTTTGACATTGCTTCATCTTGCGGGTCATCTTTGCCTGGCTGGACGCCGATGATCGTCACCGGCGGGCGGGTGCCCCGGCGCCTGGCAGTTTTCAGCGCGTCCATGAGCGCATCATCATGCAGGATGATGCTGCTCTTGGACAAGGTGTCTATTTCATCGGCGTTAAACATGAAGATGCTTCCCGGTTTTGAGCCGGACTGAACCGCGGCAATGACAACGGCCTGATCCGCCGCCCCCAGCAGCGCGAGCAATGACAAACCGGCGCCGGCTGTGTCGACCACAGAGACGCCGGGGGGAAAGATGTACTCTTCGTTAAGCTTCTTGACCGCCTGTACGCACAAGCCGGCGCCGCCGGCGCCCAGGACCAAGAATCTTTCCACCGTCCGGTCCCCGTCTCTGCCCCAAAAACCTGGCTCATCAAAAGGATCGTGGAAGATCATCATGTCTTGCCCCCTTTGCTTTATTTGAAGGTGATGCGGCCGGTCATCCGCTACGCCTCCTTTGTTTGTGCCAGCATCTGATTTCTTCGAGAACCAGCGCCTGAACCCTCCCGGCGGCAGCGGCCACCGCCGGCGTCAGCTGCCTGTCGTTCGGCCGGACGTCGCCGACCTGGATCCCGAAGATAATTACCTCCGGGCAGGCCCCCCGCAGCCGGGCGGTTGTCAGCAGGTAACCGACGCCCATGCCATGGATGTTGTTTGAGCGAAGGCCGGTAACCCCCGCCTCATCCGGATGAAACCGGAAGATGTCTCCCGGCTGGGCGCCGGCGGCGATGGCGTCGACGACTATGACCAGCCTTGACTTGAGGAAGTAACGAACGTTGGCCATGCTGGCGGCGCCGCCAATAATAAATTCTACATCTCTGTTAATATCGCCGGCCTTGAGGTTCTCGACCACTTCAACGCCAACGCCGTCATCTCCCATAAAGATGTTGCCGAAGCCGATAACGGCCACCAGGGACGACGTTTCTTGCGGTGCCCGCCGGACGCAGCTCCGGTCTGGGGCGGCGCCGGTCACGCCCGGCTGTCTTTCTCCGGTTTTTCGCGGCCGACTTCTTTCCAGAGGAACATCAGGGGAACCTCCCAGATGACTTCCGCAAATACCAGATAGACATGCACGGCGACCGAAATGATGAAGATCCACATGATCCAGTAATGGATCGTGGTCATGGCGGCGAGGCCGCCGAAGAAATAAGTGACGGGCTGGAAAAACGATTTCGTCGGCTCCCAGATGGCGGCGCCGGAAATCCCAGCCAGAATGCCCAGCAGGATCCAGAACAGGTAGGTTGCCTTCTGCAGCGGATTGAATTTCATCTGCTGCGGATAGTCCTTGCGGAGGAAGAGGTAATACTGGATTGTCCTGAGTGCCTGATGGCCCGATCCCCTATGAAACCAGAACCAGTGGAAGTCAGGATAGCGGCGGCGTTTTCCAACCGCCGCGGAGCCGCCGCCGGCAAAGGCCCAGTAAATTCTGACTACTCCATTGAGGAGAAACACCCACATAAAGATGAAGTGCAGGTTTCGATTGATATTCATGGCGCCGCCGTAATAAGGCCGCCAGATGTAAAATCCGGTGGCGATCAGCACGAACAGGGACACCAGGTGGACACCGTGCATGATCACCGCCGGCAGCGGATGCTCCTGTCTTGTCGGTGGAACCTTCATCGCTTACCTGACCTTGAATTTTAGGACCCTGTTTGATTCCGGTTCAATCACGTGAACCGCGCACGCCATTCATGGGTCGAAAGTGTGGACTACTCTCAGGATCTCCAGCGGTTTTGCGGGATCCGCCACCGGCGTACCTACCAGGGTTTCCTCAACGGGACCGCGGACTCCCTTGTCGTCACGCGGCGACAGATTCCAGTTGGATGGCGGCACCGCGGCGTAAGCGTCCGTCTTGCCGTCTTTTATTCGGACGTAATGGCACAGAGCGCCCCGGGGAGCATCCCAGCCGCCGACACCGGTGCCGCTGCCGTTCAGATCGATTTCCCGAAATACCTGGTTGTTTCCCTTGCCGATATTTGTCAGAAGCTCATCGGCCCAGCCAACCGCATTGTCCGCGTTTATTTTTGCTTTCAGCACCCGGGCGGCGATCCGGCCCAGATTTGACATCAGGATCTCAGGCTTGCCGGCGGCGCCGATCTGCGCCAGCGTGCTGTCAACCAGCGATTTGACGTCGGCGCTTCCGGACGCATACGCAACCAGCATCTCTGCCAGCGGTCCCACTTCCATCGGTCGGTCCTGGTCCGTGAGCCGGACGGCCTGGGTCCAGTCGTACTTTCCATCGGGAAGCTGATCGCCCTCCAGCGGCGGCAAGGCGGTGAAATCAATCGGTTCCTGGCCGGAGTCGAGCGGATGCTTGCCGGCGCCGACCGAGTCATCAAACCACGAATGTTTGGTATACCGCCGGGTCATGCCGGGATCGACCTTCTGCACCGCGAGCTTGCTGTCAAACAGAGCCCCCCGGGGGAATAGCCGGTCGTAAGGATCCTGGCTCGGCGCGTCAAGTACGCCCCAGGTCAGGTAATTGCCCACGCCCTTGCCCGTCTGCGCCAGGTCAATATAGTAGGGCGCAAGCGCCAGCAGGTCGGGGACCATCACCGTGTTGACAAAATCCTGCACCTCTTGCATTCGCGCCTTGTAGAACATGATCTCGTCGTAGGCGGGCAGCTGCGTGACGCCGCCGGGGATCATATGATGGATCATCGGGTAGCGGCCGCCCAGGATGCTGTTGGCCTCATTGGCTTTGGCCTGGGCGTCGATTGCCTGCAGGTAATGCGCCGTCAGCTCCAGGTTGAGGTCGGGCGGCAGCTTGTATCCGGGGTGGTCCCAGTACATGTTGGCAAAAGGCCCGAGCTGTCCGGACTGGATGACCGCCTTTACCCGGTCCTGCACCGCCATCAGCGACGGCGTCGTCGGCTTGGCGTTGAGGGCGTCGGTGACGTTGACATAATCGAAGGCATTCAGTATATAAAACCAGAGGATGTGGTCGTAGCCGATCTGGGCTGCTTCGGTCATGTTGCGGATCAGCCTGGCGTTATCATCCACCTTCTCGACACCCAGCGCCCGCTCCACCGCCTGCACCGAATTAATCGCGTGCGGATTCGGACAGACACCGCAGATGCGCTGGGCAAACTGCCAGACGCTGCGGGCGTCCCGGTTTTTCATGAAGATTTCAAAACCGCGAAAGAGAGTGGAGGTATTCCAGGCGTCCGTGACCTTGCCGCCTTCCACCTGGCACGTGATGCGCAGGTGGCCTTCAATCCTGGTAATCGGGTCGATGACGACTTTGGTCATTGGCTGCCTCCCTTGCTGGATTTATCTGCTTTTTCCGTCTCAGCTAAACTTGGTTGGTCCACTGGTCCCTGTTCCTGGGAAAGCGGCCCTCCCTTTCCCATGCGACCCCTGGCGGTCTGGACAATCGCATGGGCGGCGATGCCCACCGCCGTGGCGCCGCCGAGAACTTCGCCGATCGCCACCGGGGAGACGTCTCCCGGGATTCTGATCCCCGGCTCCTTGCTGTAAAACGGCGTTAGCTTGTCCCAGAAGCCAGGCTCGGAGCACCCGATGCACGGTCCCGCCTTGACCGGCCAGCTTGTATCCCCATTCCATCTGTTTACGGGGCAGGGCGCATAGGTTACCGGCCCCTTACATCCTACTTTATACAGACACCAGCGTTTGCGGGAACCTTCGTCGCCGAACTGCTCGACAAACTCACCATTGTCAAAATGGCCGCGGCGTTCGCAATTGTCATGGATCGTCTGGCTGAACAGGAATGTGGGCCGGCCGATGCCGTCCAGTTCCGGCAGCTTTCCGTTGACAAGGATGTAGACCAGGATGGCAATCGTGTCTTCGGCTTGACCCGGGCAGCGCGGCGAATTGATGACCACTGCGTCCGGGATGCCGCCTTTGCCGCGAAGGTAGTCGCGAACGCCCTGGGCGCCGGTGGGATTTGGAGCCGCTGCCTGGATATTGCCGTAGCAGGCGCAGCTGCCAATGCAGATCGTGCCCTTGGCTTTCCTGTAGGTATCGCGGACAATATCCATCGACGTGCGCCCGTGGACGGTCATGGCGCCAGGGATTTTCACGGCGATGGCGCCTTCGATAATGTAATAAAAATCACCGGAGTTAACCGTGTCATCAAAGCTCTTTTCCGCCTGGTCGCCGGCGGGAGCCATGACTGCTTCGTGGTAGTTAAGAGAAATCTGCTGCAGGATCAACTGGGCTGGATCGGGCTTGCGCGCTTGAAGCAGGTTGACAGAGCACCCGAGACATTCCTGAAACAGCGACCAGACCACTTGCGGCCGCCGCGCCAGCGTCTCCAGCGCATCGGCCACCTGCGGCACCCCCATCGGGCCGGAAAGGCCGATCACAGACGCAAGCAAGCCGCAGAATTTCAAAAAATCGCGGCGGGAAAGTCCGGGAAACAGGGGCGCCTCTTCATCGGGTGAGTGATTGTGATTATCAGCCAAGACCATTCCGCTTGCCTCCCAGTTAATTGGCAAAAAATCTAACCGATTCTTCCGGACCGGTCTGACGACCGCAACCGCAAAGCGTCTTGCCGAAAAGGACTGCCAGACCAAAAATACGGCGGCCTGAAGCAGAATTAGCTTATAATATAATCATTCGTCTAAATTTGTAAACTTCGCCGCTAATTTCAATCACTCAGGAATGCCCGCCATCCCTTTGTCTCGCTCCGGACGGCCCTGAGGCGAATCGTTTCAACCGCTTGGCCAGCGGTAATGTTCGCAAGTTAGGTTCTTGCTGCCAAAGGGAAATCATTGCTTAAAGTCTTTTTGACAGAAAATGCCAAAAAGATTTGCATTTGACAAGATTGATTCGCAATTTCTATAGTGCTAGTTTTATATCTGTTTCAGAAAAAAATGCTGTAAAATAAGCGATCTTTAGCCTGCCGGCGGCAATGGCTGGCTCATAAACAATAAGAGAGAACAAGAGAGTATTCTGCCAGAAGGTCGGAAACGGGGCGATCTCCTGCCAGGGAGGGACATGTTTGAAATCGGGACTACATTACGGGATGCGAGAGTACGGTCAAATATTTCGCTGCAGCAGGCCGAGGAAGATACGAAGATCAGGATCAAGTACATCCAGGCGATGGAAAATGAGGATTTTAATCAGCTTCCCGGTGATACCTACGCCAAGGGCTTTTTAAGGACTTATGCGGAGTATCTCGGACTTGATTTTCAGATCTTGCTGGACGAATTCAATGAGCGATTCGGCGACGGGGAATACCGGGAGCATGTTATTCAACCGCCGCGGACGGCAAGACCCAAGGAGCCACACAAGCGCAAGAACTACGTGTTTGTCGCAATTCTGGCGGTGGCCATCATCGCGGTGCTTGCCTACCTCGGATGGGGCAATTCATCAAGTGAGAAACCGGCGCTGGTGACTTCAACGACCGCCTCGACGGGAGCGGACGCGCAAACCCAGGCGGCGCCCGCCGGAATCGGCGCTAGCCAGACCGGGACGGAAACCGCGCCGGCTGAAACGGCGACTGCCGAAACGCAGCCCGGCGCATTTCAGAGCATCGTGTTTAAGTCCAGCTCAAGCAATAACTGGGTTGAAGTCTATCAGGACCGCGCTATGAAGCAGGTTATCTGGGGCGGCACGCTGGCCGCGGGCGACAGCAAGTCGCTGGGAAGCGCTGATCTCCAGTCGGCCAATGCTGTCTGGCTCGACCTGGGCAGCGTCAAGGGGCTGGTGATCACCGTGAACGGGCAGGATCAGCAGATCAGCCGCGGAGGCTTCTATAAAGTGACGCCCAGCGGGCTTACTCCTGCGGGGGGATAGGTTTAAATGGATGAAACGCGGACGGTGGCTCCGTCCAACCCGGTGCCGGTGAAAGAACGTTGGCGGCTGCCGCTAAATCTCGCCAACAGCCTGACGATCTTCCGGATTCTGCTGATCCCGGTTTTTATGGTGTTCCTGCTGGAATTCCAGCTGGTCCCATTCAGCGCAGCCATCGCCGTAGCCATCTTCGTCCTGGCGGCGGTCACCGATACCCTTGATGGCTACTTCGCCCGTTCACGAAACGCGGTCACTGTATTTGGGCAGTTTCTCGACCCTGTCGCCGATAAGCTGCTCATATCGGCGGCGCTGATATCGCTGGTTTCACTCGGCCGCATCTCTGCTTGGGTTGCGATGTTGATCATTGCCAGGGAGTTCTCGGTCTCGGGCCTGCGGCTGGTGGCGGCGGCGAGCAGGATCGTGATCCCCGCCAGCCCGCTCGGAAAGATCAAGACGATTAGCCAGGTCGTGGCCGTGGTTGCCTTGATCTTGCCCCGGTTTGGCTACTTTCTGGGCCGGCCGCTCAGCTGGTACCTGATTTATCTGGCCGCCTTTTTCACAATAGTTTCCGGAATCAATTATTTTATTCGTGCCCGCAAATGGTAGGGGTTGTTCGGGGTTGGAGTTGCGGGTTCCGGATTAAGGTAAATCACAGAAAGATGGAAGGGAATCAGACTGGTTTGGCCAGCAAGTCTTTGAGAGCCGGGCGCCGGTTTTTTAGATGACGGCGATAATAATTACAGTAGGCACTGAGCTTACTGAAGGACGCGTGCTCGATACAAATACCGCTTTCCTCGCAGGGAGCCTGGAAGCGCGCGGGCTTAAGGTAATTCTTTCCTTGAGTGTTCCGGACCTCCGCCAGGAGATTGGTCAGGCGGTAAATTTTGCTTTGGAAAAAAAATCTGATTTGATCGTACTGGCCGGTGGCCTGGGACCGACCGAAGATGACCTGACCGCGTCAGCGGTGGCGGCGGCCCTTGGTCTTGAGCTTCAGCTAAATCCGGAAGCGGAGTCGCTGGTGCGGCAGGCTGTCGGGGCCACTGGTCCCCTGGAGCCGCACCAGGCCAAGCAGGCGGTAATGCCTTCCGGCGGCAGGGTAATCAGGCCTGTCGGGACGGCGCCGGGCTTTATTCTGACGGAGAATCATACCGTGATGGCGGTATTGCCCGGCGTTCCCAGGGAGATCAAGGCCATGTGGGGAGACGTGCTCAGATCGCCCCAGATGGCGCCCGTCTTAAGCGCTGCCCGGCCGCCGGCGCGGGGCCGCCTCGGCTTTTACGGCGTCAGGGAGATAGAAGTTGACCAAGCGGTTGAACGTATCCTGGGAAAGGCTCAGGCTGCCTTTGAGGTCAGCATCTGTTCGCGCCGGGGAGAGGTATTGCTCGAAGTTTCCAGCCCGGGCGACTTTGAAGATCAGATCCAGGCTTTGCTAAAGACTCTCAAGAAAGAGTTCGGGCTCTCGGTCTATTCTGAAGGGGAAGAGATTGAAACCGTGGTTGCCGCCCAGTTGGCGCGAGCCGGAGCAACGCTGGCGGTTGGCGAATCCTGCACCGGCGGCATGCTGGGAGAAGTAATCACCCGGGTGGCGGGATCATCTGCCTTCTTCCTGGGCGGCGTGACGGCGTACAGCAATGATGTCAAGAAAAGTCTGCTTAAAGTCAGACAGGAGATTCTCGACAACACTGGCGCCGTCTCCAAGCCAGTCGCCCAGCAGCTGGCCCTGGGAGCCCGGTCAGCCACGGGCGCTGATTACGGCGCCGGCATCACCGGGGTCGCCGGACCATCTGGGGGGACGCCTGAAAAACCGGTTGGCCTCGTTTACATTTGCGTGTCCTCGAGCACCGGCGACGTGGTTGAGCGTTTCAATTTCAGCGGGGGGCGCGACGATATCCGCGAAGCCGCCGTTACGGCGGCGCTGCACATGCTTCATCTGAAGGTAACGGAAGATGAAGCGCCTGGAGGATAGACTCCCGGCAACGGAAAATGAATCTGAGCAAAGACTATCCAGCCAAGCGCTCCCGGCGCCAGGGGCGGGGAGAGCGCTATCGGGAAGGGCGTCCTCACCGGCCTGACGGCCCGTCTTTCCGGCTTTTTTTCGCGGTCGAGATTCCCGAGGAAGCCACCGGCAGGCTGGTTGCCTGGCAAAGGGATTTTCTGGCAGCTGACCGGGCGCTCAGGCTTGTTCCCCGGGAGCAGCTGCATATAACGCTGATCTTCCTGGGCCAGAAGAACGAGGAAGAGCTTGTGCGGGTGTCCGGACAGCTGGATGAGCTCGCGGATGAAGATCCGCTGACCTCATTTGAAGCAGCGGCAACCGCGATGGTGGGGCTGCCGAAGGGAAGAACGCCACGGGTGATCGCCGCCAGCATCGAAGAACCGGCCGGGCGGCTTAAGAGCATCCACGGCCGGCTGGCGGCAACGCTCGCCCGGAAACAGCTCTTCCAACTGGAGCGGCGTCAGTTTTTTCCCCACGTCACCATCGCCCGGGCCCGTGGCCGGGTGCATCTTGACCTGGCTCAAATGCAACCTGATCCGGTCAAATTTACAGCCGTCCGAATCACGCTGTATAATAGCATTCTCAAATCAAGCGGGGCCATACATCAGGCCCTGAAAACGGTCCAACTCAATTAACTGGAGGCAGAAGTGGAAAAAGACAAAGCGTTGGAAGTTGCATTGGGCCAGATCGAACGCCAGTTCGGCAAGGGATCGATCATGCGCATGGGGGACGACTGTGCCGGCATACAGGTCGGCGTAATTCCCACCGGGGCTTTGGCGCTCGACATTGCGCTGGGCATCGGCGGCCTGCCACATGGCCGTGTCGTGGAAGTTTTCGGGCCGGAGGCGTCCGGCAAGACAACCCTTGTCTACCATGTCATCGCCGAGGCTCAGAAACGGGGCGGAATCGCCGCGTTTATCGATGCGGAGCACGCCATGGATCCGGTATACGCCCGCCGGATTGGCGTCAATGTTGACGACCTGCTGGTTTCCCAGCCCGATTACGGCGAGCAGGCGCTGGAGATCGCGGAGATGCTCATCCGCAGCGGCGCTCTGGATGTGGTCGCCGTCGATTCGGTGGCGGCGCTCACGCCTAAGGCTGAGATTGAGGGTGAGATGGGTGACTCGCATGTCGGGCTTCAGGCCCGCTTGATGTCTCAGGCCCTCAGGAAGCTGGCCGGGACTCTCAACAAGACTGGTACGGTGGCCATCTTCACCAACCAGTTGCGGGAGAAGATCGGTGTTATGTTCGGCAATCCCGAGGTGACGCCGGGCGGCAAGGCTTTGAAATTCTATGCATCTGTTCGCCTCGATCTGCGTCGGATAGAAACATTAAAGGAAGGGACGCAGGCGATCGGCAACCGGGTCCGCGCCAAGGTGGTCAAGAACAAAATGGCGCCGCCGTTCCGGCAGGCCGAATTCGACGTTATGTACGGAGAAGGCATTTCCCGCGAAGGCAACATTCTTGATATGGGCGTGGCCCATGGAATTATCGACAAGAGCGGCGCTTTCTTCTCGTATGGCGGCGAGCGGCTCGGGCAGGGCCGCAATAATTCCAAAGTGTTCCTCAAGGAAAACAAGGATCTGGCGCAGGTGATCTTGCGCGAAACACTGCATGCCGCGGGCGTGGATTTGTCGCCAGCCGAAGATGATGCGGCTGTGGCGGAGCAGGCGCCGGAGGCGATGGTAACCCGCAAGAAAGCTGCTTCCAAAGCCTGAAAAAACAGTCAGCACCTTGATTGACAGCGCTAGTCCGGCGGCGATAGAATGAAAGTGTTCTACAATCTGCTTTGCATATTAGGCGATCAACGATAGATTTCCTTGTTTTTTAGCATTTCAAGGCTTAATGGCAATAAACATGGCTATCAATAGCTGCGACGGGCTTAGTGAAAGTAATGGGAGTCCAGAAATTTCACTAGCATAAATACCCGGATGCCCGGTCTTCCCGGGAGTTTATGGCGGGCGGGCGCCGCCATACAAGGAAAACTAAATTGGTTTCGTATATGCCGAGCAGGTATTGCTCGGCTTTTTCATTTTTAAGCCGGGATCGTGGCCAGCAATGAGATGTTTTAGGTCAGGCCGGCCGCCTATTGATTGAGACTGGAGCATGTTATGAATCTAGTGCTGATTGCGATTGTGGTTGCGCTTGTTTTCCTTGCCGTCGGTTTTTTCCTGCGAAAGGCGCTTTCGGAATCGAAATTGTCATCCCTGGAAAAAGAGGCGGAAAGGGCCCGCAGCGATGCCGCCCGGGAGGTAGAGACTATCCGCCGTTCCGCGGAGGTGGAGGCGCGGGAAAAGCTGCAACAATTCCGCGAAGAGGCTGAAAACGAGTTGAAAGACCGGCGGTCGGAGGTGTTAAGGAGCGAGCAGCGGCTGGAGGACAAGGAAAAGTTTCTCGCCGACAGGGACAGGGAGGTCCAGCGCCGGGAGCAGTCCTTGCTGGACCGTGAGGCCAATATCCAGAAAATTGGGGAGGACCTGCAGCAATCTCTTGATGAGCAGCGCCGGCAATTGGAGCGGGTCTCGGGCTTTACCAGCCAGCAGGCGAAGGACCTGCTTCTGAAGCAGGTCGAGGAAGAGGCGCGGCACGATATGGCTAAGATGGTCCGCTCGATCGAGGAAGACGCCAGGCGGGAATCTGACCGCCGGGCAAGGAACATTCTTTCGCTGAGCATCCAGCGCACGGCCGCCAACCATGCGGCTGAAACCACCGTCTCGGTAGTGCCGCTGCCATCTGACGAGATGAAAGGCCGCATCATTGGCCGCGAAGGCCGTAATATCCGGGCGCTGGAAAATATCAGCGGCATTGACGTGATCATCGATGATACGCCGGAGGCGGTAGTTCTCAGCGGGTTTGATGGCGTCAAACGCGAAATCGCCCGGCTCACCCTGACAAAACTGCTGGCGGACGGACGGATCCACCCTGCCCGCATTGAGGATACTTACAAGCAGGCTAAAGCTGAGGTTGAGAAAGCGATTATGGAAGCCGGCGAGCAGGCGACGTTGGAGGCAAATGTCCACGGTGTTCCCGAAAACCTCGTCAAGCTCCTGGGACGGTTAAAGTACCGGACCAGCTACGGCCAGAACGTTCTGGCCCACTCGCTGGAAGTGAGCCATCTGGCCGGAATCATGGCCGCGGAGCTGGGCGCCAGCACGAAGCTGGTGCGCCGGGCCGGCCTTTTGCATGATATCGGCAAGGCTGTCGACCATCAGATTGAGGGCACCCATGCCGGCATCGGCGCAAATCTGGCCAAGAAAAACAGGGAGAGCCAGGCCATCTGGCACGCGATTGAGGCTCATCACGGCGATGTGGAGCCGCAAACGGTGGAAGCGGTGCTGGTCCAGGCCGGCGACGCTGTAAGCGCAGCCCGGCCGGGAGCGCGCCGCGACAGCCTCGAGAGCTATATCAAACGGCTGGAGTCTCTGGAGAGTATCGCCGTTAGCAAGAAAGGCGTTGAGAAGTGCTATGTGATGCAGGCCGGACGGGAGATTCGCGTCATGGTCAAGCCGGCGGAGATCGATGATGACGAGGCGGCGCTGCTGTCGCGAGAAATTGCCAAAGAGATCGAAAAGCAGCTGGATTACCCCGGTCAGATCAAGGTGACGGTGATCCGCGAAAGCCGCGCGACGGAGTACGCCAAGTAGACGTTTCTGCTTCTGATGCTTCTTGCATGCGGCCATGGATGTTTCTCCTCGTTCGCATTGCTCGAGATCTGCGCCGGACGGGATGCTTCCCCTTCTCTGAATCGCTCAGGGAAAAACATCCAGTCCGGCTTAAATTTTGAATGGCTGCATATACTTTGCTCAGGGGAAACAGCCTGTCCGTAAAATTCTTTTTCCAACAGCGAGGCGGCTTCACGCCGGGCGACTGCTGCCTGATAAACTATTTCTCATGGCTACTTATTACCTGACCACATTTGGCTGTCAGATGAACGAGCATGACTCCGAGCGAATCCGGGGAGTGCTTGAAGAGCATGGATGGAGCGCTGCATCAAAGGCGGATGAGGCGGACCTGCTTGTCTACAACGCCTGCGCCGTTCGGACGAGCGCCGAAAACAGGCTGCGGGGCAGGCTGGGGGAGGCGAGCCGGAGGAAAAAGGAGCAGCCGGCCAGCCTGGTGGCGCTCGGCGGCTGCTTCGCCCAGAGTCGCGGGGAAAAAATCTTTGCGGAGTTGCCTTTCCTAGATGTTGCCTTTGGGCCGCAAAACATCGCCGAGCTGCCGTCGCTGCTGGCGGCGGCCGCTTCCGGTTCCGGGCCGGCATACGCGTTTGAGGACAATCCATTTCCCAGCGCCAGCCTGCCGACCCGGCGGCTGGATCCCTTCCGGGCCTGGGTGCAGGTAATGACCGGCTGCACCAACTTCTGCAGCTACTGCGTGGTCCCCTATGTCCGGGGACCGGAACGAAGCCGTCCTGCCGGCGACATCATCACCGAAGTCAAACGGCTCGCCGCCGAGGGTGTCCAGGAAGTAACGTTATTAGGACAAAATGTCAATACATACGGTCTTGATCTTGATCTGTCTTCCCGGCTGGATTTCGCTGGATTGCTGGCGCAGCTCGATGGCATTGAGGGGATCAGGCGGATCCGGTTTACTACTTCTCATCCCAAGGATCTGGGAAGCCGCCTGATCGAGGCGATCAGGGATCTTCCCAGCGTTTGTGAGCATCTGCATCTGCCGGTTCAATCCGGCTCCTCCTTTATCCTGGACCGGATGAACCGCGGCTATACCCGCGAGGAATATCTGGAAAAAGTTGACCGGCTGTACGAAGCGGTACCGGGACTTTCCCTGACCACAGACCTGATCATTGGTTTTCCCGGTGAGCGGGAAGAGGATTTTTACCGGACGACGACGCTGGTTCGCGAATGCCGGTTTGACGGAGCGTTTACTTTTGCCTTTTCATCTCGTCCGGGAACGGATGCCGCTGGCCTGCCGGGCCGGGTGCCGGAGGCGGCCGTGAAGCGGCGCATGCGGGAGATCGTGACGCTGATTCAGGAGATCGCCGCAAAAAAGAATTCAGCGCTGATTGGCCGCGAAATGGAAGTGCTGGTGGAGGGCGGAAGCAGGCACGGCGGCGGGCGACTACGCGGCCGCACCAGGACGAACAAGATAGTCAACTTCACAGGCAAAGCAGATCCAGGAATGATTGGTGACGTCAAGATCGAATCGGCCACCTCGACGACCCTGAGCGGCCGCCGATAATTGATTCAAACCCGTCAATTGGGGAAGAATTCCGAAAGAGCTATCCAAATAGATGATCCTCATGGGGGGCTTCCAGGGAAGGCGAATAAATGAGTCCATTGACAGCTCCGGTAAGGCAGCCGGCCGTGGCGGGCCAGTTCTATCCCCGGGATGCCGGGGAGCTGGAACGGACGGTTAAACCTTTGATCGGCCCCGGTCCGGCGGAACCGGCTTTGGGGGTCGTGGTTCCTCACGCCGGTTACATGTACTCCGGCCGCGTTGCCGGACAGGTTTACGGCAGCGTCGAGCTGCCCGGGGCGTTTATAATGATCGGCCCCAATCATACGGGGCTGGGCCCAGCGGCGGCGATTATGACTGCGGGCGTTTGGCGAATGCCGGCGGGAGATGTTCTGATTGATACCGAGCTGGCCGGCGACGTCCTGGAAAACAGCCGCCTGTTGGAGGAGAACAGCTCCGCTCACCTCTACGAGCACTCGATTGAGGTGCAGTTGCCCTTTCTTCAGTATCTCAAAGGCAATCCGTTGATTGTGCCAATTTGCGTAATGATCACGGACGCGGACCAGTGCCGTGACATCGGTTTGGCGGTGGCCGCCGCTGTGAGAATGTTTCCGGCTCCGGTGCTGATTATCGCCAGCTCCGACATGTCGCATTACGAGAGCCAGGCCGCGGCCCGGCGGAAGGACGAACTGGCGCTGGAGCAGATCTTCGCTCTCGATCCCGAAGGTCTGCTGGCGGCCACGCATAAAAATCATATTTCCATGTGCGGCGCCGCTCCGGTGGCGGCAATGCTGGTCGCCTGCAAGGATCTTGGCGCCCGGTCGGCAAAACTGGTCAGATATGAAACTTCCGGGGATGTCACCGGTGATTTTCGCCAGGTGGTTGGCTACGCCGGCGTCACCATCATCTGACCATCGTGTGGAGCAAGGACGCGCTTGCCGTCGCGCCGGCGCGATGCCGAAGTTTCCAGGATAAAACAAACCCGTCAGACAAGAATATGGCATGAAAATAATTCCAGCTCAAAACCCGGCACTGTTTGCTCGGGCGGCCGTTGCGGCTGCGCTCAAGCATGAACCGATGCCGAAGCCTCCGGATGAAGACTTTTACCGCCAGCGGGCCGCCTGTTTTGTCAGCATCAAAATGGACGGAGCGCTGCGGGGATGTATCGGCACGCTGGAGCCGGCGGAGCCCTCGCTGGGTGGAGAGATCATCAGGAACGCCCAATCGGCGGCGTTTGCCGACCCCAGATTTAATCCGCTTTCGCCAGCTGAACTGCCGCGGCTTAAATTCAGCGTTGACGTGCTCAGCCGGCCGGAAGCCGTATCATCTCACGAAGACCTGGATTGCAAGAAATACGGTGTCATTGTCGGTTGCGATTATCGTCGTGGAGTGTTACTTCCCGATCTTGCCGGCGTCAGCTCCGTCGAAGAGCAGCTGGCGATAGCCTGCCAGAAAGCAGGTATATTGTCGCACGAAGAATTTACCGCTCACCGCTTTACGGTCGACAGATTTGAGGAATAGGCCGGAAGGAAAGGCTCCCAGGCGGACGCCCTAGGACAATCCCAGCTGCTGGCGTTTATCCTCGATGTGCCTGGCGATCATCGCCGCCGCGCTTTCCGGCTCATCGTCAACGGCGACCCGGCCGCCGGTAAGGCCTTCGATGTCCTGAGTCAGCACCCGCGTGACCAGGTCGCTGCCGGTCACGGGCGGAACCGGCGACAGGTGCGTAAGCAGTCCGTAGGCGACCGCGAAAAAGGCATCCGCGACTGCTTTCTGCTCCAGCCATTCGGGCGCCGACACGGCCACCGGCAGCTCGGAAATATCAACGTCAAGCACGTCCGCAACTGCGGCGGCAATGTCAGCGATGCGGCCGATGTCGGTACACGATCCGAATGACAGCACTGGAGGCACCCCCAGGGATTCACAGACAGCTTTGAGGCCAGGACCGGCCTTGCCGGATGCGTCAGCACCGGTGAGGCCAGCGTTTTGCACGGTCGAGCTGGTGCAACCGCCGGTGACTACCAGGATGTCGCTTGCGATCAAGCGCTCGGCTATGCCGATGATGTTGCCGCCCCTTGCTTCCGGGCCGGCGGTGGTGCAGCCAACTACAGCAGCGATTCCCCGGATGGAGCCGGCGGAGATCGCGTCCACCAGCGGCTGGACGCTGCCTCCCAGCGCCGCCACCATCGATTCAGTGGAAAACCCGGCGATACTGCTTTGGCTCTCTTCGGGAATGTTCGCTTCGCCGCGTTCGCTGAAAGCGGCCACCGCCTGCCGGAGGATTTCCCTGGCGGTCTCGCCGGCGGTTTCCGGCGTGTGTTCCAGGCGCTCAACGCCGCTCATCCGCACCGCCTGGTCGGTAGTGACCAGCCGCGTGGAAAATCGCTCGGCATATTCCGGCAGCGAAGGGATCGAGCAGTTGTAATCCATCATCACCAAGTCAACGGCGCCGGTCCCCAGCACGAATTCCTGGTGCAGCCAGTTGCCCAGCTGGCCGGCGAAGCCGCTGTTGCCGCCGTCCCTCTGAAACAGCTCCTGGCCTTCGCACATGGAACCGTAGACCTTGATGCCCGCGGCTCCGGCTGCGGCAGCTTTCTGCGCGAACTCTTCGCTGGCAGCAAGCTCCGTCACCAGCGACGCCAGCAGCGGCTGATGGCCGTGAGCGAGATATTGACCGTTGCCGGGTCCAGCATGCCCAGATTTGTCGAATTACCGCCGATGCCGGCGCCACCCATGAGGATATCCTGGAGCCGGTTGATGGCGTGCAGGCCGGCGTAAGCATTGGCGATGGAGAGCTTCATCGCTGTCAGCAGCAGGTCAACCGGATCATTGTTGACGTTTGTCATGCATTTGACCAGGGCGGTGCGGATCTCGGCATTGACGCCGCCGGGCATGACGCCCAGCTGGCGCCAGGCGGCCACCCGCCTGGCCGGCGCCAGAGCCTCCACCAGCACCATCTCTTCGTTATCGGGCTTATTGATCTCATGAATGATCAATGATGCAACTTCCTGCGCAAGTCCGGCAGTGGACCGGCCGGCGCTGATTCCCAGCGTTGCCGCCAGCGCCGCGAGCCGGGAAGCGTCCCTGACGTTGAAGGCGCCGCCACTGCCCGCGGCAAGGAGCGCCCGCGCCGCATTTTCTGCATGATAAGTGTTACCGGCAGTACCGATAGCGGCCTTCTGCAGCAGGTTGCGCGACACGATCAGGTCTGGTGAAGAGCCGCAGACACCCGCCGGCGATTTGGCCGTGATCCGGCAGGGCCCGTTGGCGCACAGGGTGCAGCAGGTTCCCGTAAGGCCCTGCTTGCACTGGGGCTGCTGACTTTCATAACGGTCAAAAACAGTGGTCATGCCCGCTTCGTGGACTGCTGCGTCCAGCGAGCACAGGGCAGGGTCGTCGCAGAGGCCGAAATCAACCGTGTCTGATTTCCGGTTTTGCATGTGCGCTCCTCTCAAGAGTTGTTAGTTACGCCCCGGCGTTATCAGGCGGGCGCGCCACACAATATAGCAATATAACCACTGAGTCAATAGTGTTTATCATGCGTGACAAATGGCATATACTTTTGGGAGGGATCAGGCAGGCAGTCAAATTTGCCGCCAGCCCGATTGGTTACCGTTTGCAGTAAAAGGAGGACCGTTCTGACAGCTGAAAATGAAGACGTTACTCGGATACTGGCCGATCCTACCCGGATGAAGATCTACCGGCACGTAATCGCCGCTGGCGGGGAACCGGTCACAGTAGCGGCGGTGGCCAGCAGCTTTGGCCTCCATCCCAATGTAGCCCGGATGCACTTGGAAAAGATGAAGGCCACCGGATTGCTCGAATCAGAGATATTTAAGCCCGGCACTGGCGGGCGTCCGGGCCGCTGTTACCGCGTGGGCGCCGCCGTCGCGCCTCAATACCCGCCGCGGAACTACCGCCTGCTGGCTGAGATCGCCCTTGGCGCTATTGAAAAAGGCCGCCGGCCGGAAAAAGTTGCCCGCGAAGCGGGCCTTGCCGGAGGGCGGCTGCAAATGGCGGAGCGGGGCCTGACCCTGGATAGCCTTCCGGCGGCGCGGCTCGATAGCCTGAAAGATTTTCTGGACGGGCAAGGCCTATTCGCCCGGTTTTCTGGCGGTGAAAATGGAAGGCTGGAGGTCGAGGTCCTTAACTGCATCTTCCGGG
>JACWAM010000070.1 GCA_014874265.1 Thermoleophilia bacterium
AAATTAGGTTGCCTTGCGTCGCTCCGCTCCGAGGGTGGCCGAATTGAGCGGATTGGGTGGCCGAAATGGCCGGAATGCGCATGCCGCCGGTCCTGCCGGCTGTGCGGTTCCTGATCGACGCGCCTGTCCACGATGATCTCAGTCTCGGGCATCTGCTCGCTTAGCTCAACGCACCGCTTTTGCAAGTAAGGCATTTCCCGGTCCACGATCAAAATCTTGCTATCTTCCCCATCTATCAGCGCCGATTTAAAACCGCAAAACCGGCATCCTGAAAACCTGTCCGGCGACGACTCGGCCTTTGCCTGGCCGCAATATGGGCAATGAAATTCATCCATAGCTTAAATATATCTACTGGCTGTCGAAGCGGTATCGGGGATATCCCTTAAATGGAGAAACAATTGCCGCCAGATTGGCCGCAGGAAAATAACACTGAATTCGATTGGACTCAACCGGTCAAGGCCTGGACGCCGGTCAAAGCACTTGTGAATGCTGGCTCCTCGGGCAGGACTCGAACCTGCAACCAACCGGTTAACAGCCGGTTGCTCTACCATTGAGCTACCGAGGACCATAAATGGAGTACCCGCATTATGAATCACGGACGGGGCCTTTTCAAGGCCGGAAACCGGGCACAAAAAAACCCGTCATCAACGGGTAAACGTCCTCGAACCAGGTTTAAAGAGACTACTCCAGAAACTCCTTTAACTTCTGAGATTCGCGGTAGCTCTTGAGCTTTACCAGCGTCTTTGCCTCTATCTGCCTGATCCGCTCCCGGGTGACGCCGAACTTCTGCCCCACCTCTTCCAGCGTCCGCGGATGCTCGCCCTTGAGGCCGAATCTCAGCTCAATCACCTTCCGCTCCCTGTGGGTGAGGCTGCCTAACACTTCGGAAAGATCCTCTTTCTGCATAATGTCAGAGACCGCATCCACCGGCGCCACCGATTCGCTGTCCTCGATAAAATCTCCCAGCTGGCTGTCCTCCTCCTCGCCGATCGGCGTCTCCAGCGAAACCGGCTCCTGGGAAATCTTCAGGATCTCCCGCACTTTTTCCGTGGTAGTATCCATCTCCCTGGCGATCTCGAACGCGGTGGGCTCGCGGCCCTTGTCCTGAAGCAGCTGGCGCTGCACGCGAATCAGCTTGTTGATTGTTTCCACCATGTGTACGGGGATACGGATCGTTCTGGCCTGATCGGCGATGGCTCGGGTGATTGCCTGCCTGATCCACCAGGTGGCGTACGTTGAAAATTTATAACCTTTGCGGTAATCAAACTTCTCCACGGCGCGGATCAGACCGAGGTTGCCTTCCTGGATCAGATCCAGAAACAACATTCCCCTGCCCACATACCGCTTGGCGATGCTGACGACCAGGCGCAGGTTTGCCTGGATCAGCTTCCGCTTTGCCTCCATGTCCTGCCGCTCAATCCTTTTGGCGAGAGCGACCTCCTCTTCCGCCGTCAGCAACGGCACCCGGCCGATCTCTTTCAGATAAAGCCGCACCGGATCGCTGGTTGGAGTCTTGACGGAAAGGTCGAGGCGGCTGATTATGTCTTCATTATGCGACTTGTGATTCCCAAGGTCGCTCGGAATAAGATCGTCATCCTCTTCGACAACCTCGATGCCCATGTCAAGGAAAGTCGTGTAAATGTTCTCGATCTGCTCGGTGGTCAGTTCGATATCCTGAAGCACGTCTGCCACTCTGTCCGCCGACAGATAACCATGCTCCCTGCCTTCAGAGATCAGGTCGCGCACCTCGTCAATTCTGAGCTCTTCCGAAGGATTCATCTACGCTTCATAGTTGCCAGACTGGATCAGCTCGATTATTTCACGACGGTGTTCTTCGAGGCGGCAAAGCTCTTCAAAGCGGTCGGAGCCATTCCCTTGTGAAAGTTCATCCTTCAGCCGGCCGATCCGCCGTGAGATCTCTGCTTCGGAAAGCCGGAAATATAGCTCGTGCAGCGCTACCGCGGATTCACCGTCACAGGACTGCGATTTGATGATGAGCTCAGGCAGGAACGAATGCGCCGCGACCGGCGCGGAGATGGGCGTGGCTGAGTCAGACCTGGCGCCGTCGTCCCCAAGTCTCTCCCTTACCCATTGGAACGCCGACTGAGTCGATTCCGTCGTAAAGTAGGCGTCAGTCATGTCCCGTAAATACCTTCTGGCCTCCCCTGGGTGTGCCAGACACATACTGAGGAAATTTCGCTCCGTTATCTCCTCATGAGATAAAACCCGCCGTCTTGTCTCTTGCCCGTTTCCCCCAGAAGCGCAGGAAGAGATCGACTCCATTAAGTATGCCATATTTTCAGGGCTAAGGCGGAGTCGATCGGCAATAATTCTTAGCTGCTCATCCCGCTCGATCGAGGTAGCGGCTTCAGACAGAACATTCTGCAGTGACTGCAGCGCCAGGTTTCGCCCCGCGGCGGTTTCGAGATTGGACGCCGACAGGACGCTGCGGACCTGATATTCCAGCAGCGTCGGCGCCGCGGCGACAAGCTCGAGAAAGGACTCCGCCCCGCCGTCTCTTGTTGCCATATCTGCCGGATCCTGTCCTGCCGGCATCTGCACCACTCGCACCGTTAGCGACAGCTTCCGGGCCAACTCCAGCGCTCGCAGCATCGCCTTCTGCCCGGCGGCGTCAGCATCAAAAGCGAGATAGACATTCTTGGTGAATCTTGACACTTCCCGCAACTGCTGCTCGGTGAGCGCCGTCCCCATCGACGCAACTGCGTGCTTGATCCCCGCCTGCCAGAGCGCCAGGACGTCAGTATAGCCCTCGACGATAAGGACATTGTCATGTCGAATGATTTGCGGGCGCGCCGAACCAAGGCCAAACATAAGCCTGCTTTTATGGTACAGATCCGATTCGGGAGAGTTTAAATACTTGGGTTTTGAATCATCGAGCACGCGGGCGCCGAATCCGATCACGCGGCCACGCTGATCGGTAAACGGGAACATCAGCCGGCCCTGGAAACGATCGTATGATCTCTGCCCTCTGGCCGCCGCCAGGCCCGCGTCCATGAGCTCCCCAACTTTGTATCCCTTGCCGGCGGCAGCCTGGATCAGGGCGCGGCCGCCCGAGGGAGAAAAGCCAAGTCTGAATTCGCGGGTTACGGCATCGCCAAATCCCCGGCGCTTCAGGTAAACGCGGGCTTCACGGGCCTGGGATGATTTTGCCAGAAAACGCGCATAGTAAGATGCAGCCTGATCCAGCAGCGACAGCGCCCGCTCCCGCTGCCGAAAACGCTCTTCCTGCTGTGGAGATCCCTGCTCATACTCTATCCGGACGGCGCTTTTTTCCGCCAGCCAGCGAACGGCATCCGCAAAATCAAGCCCCTCCTTTTTTCTGATGAATGTGAGTACATTACCGCCTTCGCCGCAACCGAAGCAATAATAAACCTTGTGTACCGGGTCAACAGAAAAGGATGGAGTTTTTTCCGCATGAAAAGGGCAGCGGCCCATGTAGTTAGCGCCTGCCTTTTTCAGCGTAGTGTACGGTGACACGATATCCAGCATATCGCAGGCATCGACGACGGCGTCGATAGAGGACTGTTTGATCAGCGCCAAAATTCTTGGTTTCTGGTTTCTGGTTTCTGGTTACTGGTTGAGAAGTGGATTTCAGCGCCCAAGGAATCCCCGGCTCGATATCGGATTAGAAATTGGATATCAGATTTTAAAAGTAACTGGCCATATAATTAAATCAGTTTAGGCAAGATTGTCATCCCTGGCGAAGCGAGGAATTTTTTTAAGCGGTTTCCTCTGTCGCTTCGCTCCCCAGGAATGACAAGTTGAATCATCATTTAAAAGCAAAAATTTCAAAAAAAGGTCAAAATGATCGAATGTTCAATTATCCAAAGTCAAAACTCCGGTTTTTTTATTCTTCGTTTTCCCATCCCCGGGGCAGAAAGATTTCCTTGAACGTCCGGATGGCGAACTGGTCGGTCATGCCGGCGATATAATCGGTTACCCTCCGGATGTCATCGCCACCGCCGGCTCCTGTCCAGGGGGGAAGCAGCCAGGGATTTTCCATATAGTAATTAAAAAGGTTGCCTACCACCATGTTTACCCGCTGCATCTCCCGGCTGGCGACCGATCCCACGTAGACGCGATCAAACATAAACTGACGCAGACTGTTCATTGCCTGCTTCATTTCCGGGCTCTGAACGATCTCGCCTTTACGCTGGCTGGTTTTGACCAGGTCATGCACCAACGTGTCGATCCGTCGGCTTAGAGTATCGCCCAGCAGGCCGATTTCATTTGACGGCAGATCGCCGCCGCGGATTATCCCCGCCCGGAGGGCGTCGTCGATATCGTGGTTGATATAAGCGATGCGATCGGCCAGACGGACGATCTCACCCTCGAGCGTCGACGGACTTCCCGGCCCCGTATGATGCAGAATGCCATCTTCAACTTCCCGGCAAAGATTCAGGCCGTGCCCCTCCCTCTCAAGCTTCTGCACCACCCTCAAACTTTGTTTGTGATGCTCAAAAAGACGGCCAGTGTGACTCTTGAGCACACCCGAAAGCGCCTCTTCCCCCATGTGTCCGAATGGCGTGTGCCCCAGATCGTGGCCCAGGCTAATGGCCTCCGCCAGATCTTCGTTCAACCGCAAGGCCCGCGCCGCCGTCCGGGAGATTCCCGAGACTTCCAGGGTGTGCGTCAGCCTCGTGCGGTAATGATCTCCTTCCGGCGCGATGAATACCTGCGTCTTGTGTTTGAGCCGGCGGAAGCTTTTGCTATGAACGATTCGGTCGCGGTCGCGCTGAAAACAGCTTCTTAGACTGCATTCTTTTTCCGGAACGGCCCGCCCCAGGCTGTCAGAAGCCCTGACCGCGAGACGGGAAAGTTTGGCCTCTTCCCGGCTCTCAATCTCGGTATTAGAAGAAGTTTGAGGAATCATCCTTCATCTCGCCTGGTCAGTAATGGGGTTAACGTATCATTCAATATAACCGACCGGCCGGACGGATAAAAGCGGCAGTAATTTTTGGCGGCAGAATCTTTTACTTTTGCAAAAACTGCAACGGACGGGGTGTTTTTTCCGGAGCGTTCCAGTGAAGGAAAAACATCCCGTCCGTCTTATAGCGATTGCGAAATGCGTCAGGCCGTCGTAAACGCGATCTCCTTCTCTTCCAGCACCGCCTGGGCGGCCGCAAGCCTTGCCAGCGGCACCCGGTAAGGCGAGCAGCTCACATAGTTGAGCCCGGCGCGGTGGCAGAACTTGACGCTGGCCGGTTCGCCGCCATGCTCGCCGCAAACGCCGAGCTTGATGTCCGGTTTCTTTTCCCGGCTGGCTTTAACAGCAATTTCTACCAGCTTGCCAACCCCGTCTACGTCGATTGTCTCAAACGGGTTGCTCTTAACGAGGCCCTCCTCCAAATAATAAGTGAGGAACTTGCCTTCGGCGTCGTCCCGGGAGAAGCCCAGAGTCGTCTGCGTCAAATCGTTGGTGCCGAAACTGAAAAAGTCGGCATAATCGGAGATCTCGCCGGCGGTTACGGCCGCGCGCGGCAACTCGATCATCGTACCTAACCTGTACTCGAGGCTGCTGGCGGCGCCAGCCAGAACTTCATCGCAAACATTTACGGTCAGTTCGCGCATCCGCCTGAGCTCCTCGGCAAAACCAACCAGCGGGATCATGATCTCCACTTTCGGCGCCTGGCCAGAGCGTTTATCGACCGCCACCGCCGCCTGCATGATGGCACGCACCTGCATCTCATAGATTTCAGGCCACTGGATGCCCAGGCGGCAGCCGCGCGTGCCCAGCATCGGGTTCATTTCCTTCAGCGACCGAACCCGGGCAGCCACCTTTTCTTTTTCGTCGATCTCCGCCTGTGAACCGCCGGTACACTTGAGATGCTCTATCTCCACCATCAGCTCGGTATAGTCCGGCAGGAACTCGTGCAGGGGCGGGTCCAGCAACCGGATAGTCACCGGCAGGCCGTCCATCGCCTCGAAGATGCCTTCGAAGTCACCCTGCTGCATCGGCAGCAGTTTCTCCAGAGAGGCGGCCCGGTCCTGGGCGCTGGAGGCCATGATCATCTCGCGGACAATCGGCAGGCGTTCTGTGGCCATGAACATATGCTCTGTGCGACACAAGCCGATGCCCTCAGCGCCGAACTCGCGTGCTTTCTCCGCGTCTTCGGGGGTGTCCGCGTTGGTGCGGACTCCCATGGTGCGGATCTCATCGGCCCAGGCCACGATCGCCTGGAAGTTCTCATTAATCTGGGGCGGCACCAGTTCTACCGCACCCAGAATCACGTTGCCGGTCGTACCGTCAATGGTGATGATATCGCCCTCATCGACGACATGCTCATCAATGGTAAACTGACGCTCTTCTTCGCTAATCACGATCTGATCAGCCCCGCAAACAGCCGGTTTGCCCATGCCGCGGGCAACGACCGCCGCATGGCTGGTCATGCCGCCATGCGACGTAAGCACACCCTGCGCCTGGATGAGCCCGTGAATGTCATCGGGGCTGGTCTCCCAGCGCACGAGGATGACTGCCTCACCGGCTTTCCCTTGCGCGGCGGCTGTGTCGGCATCAAAAACAACCTTGCCCACGGCGGCTCCAGGCGAGGCGTTAAGTCCAGTGGCAATTATGTCGTATTTCCTGGTGGGATCAAGCATCGGATGCAGCAACTGGTCCAGCTGGCCGGCGTCGACGCGGGCCACCGCTTCTTCCTTGCTGATAATGCCCTCGCTGAACATGTCGACGGCGATCTTGACCGCCGCCGCCGCCGTGCGTTTACCGTCGCGGGTTTGCAGCATGTAAAGTTTGCCCTTTTCAAAGGTAAACTCGATATCCTCCATCTCGCGGTAATGCTGCTCCAGTTTCTGCATGACACCGGTCAGGTCCTTGAAAACCTTCGGCAGCTCCTGCTGCATGTCCGCCAGCTTCTTGGTCTTGCGAATGCCGGCCACCACATCTTCGCCCTGGGCGTTTGTGAGGTAATCTCCAAAAATCTCCTTCACGCCGGTAGATGGGTTACGGGTGAAGGCCACTCCGGTGCCAGAGTCTTCGCCCATGTTTCCAAAAACCATGGACACCACGTTAACCGCGGTGCCCAGATCATCGGAAATATTGTAGTGGCGACGGTAGGTTACGGCGCGGGCGCCTCCCCAGCTGCGGAAGACGGCCGCGATCGCCAGATCTAGCTGCTCGCGCGGGTCGGATGGAAACGAGCGGCCTGTTTCCTTCTCGAGAATCTGCTTGAAGGCGGCCACCAGCTCCTTCAAACCGGCCGGCGAAAGTTCGTTGTCGAACTGTACGCCGGCCTTTTCACGCTGGACGGTGATGGCGTCTTCGAAGAGCTGCCCTTCTACCTCCATTACTACCTTGCCAAACATCTGGATAAAACGGCGGTAGGCGTCATAAGCAAAACGTTCGTCGCCGGTCTGGGAGGCCAGACCATTGACCGATTCGTCGTTAAGCCCGAGGTTGAGCACGGTGTCCATCATGCCGGGCATGCTGAACTTGGCGCCGGAGCGCACGCTCACCAGCAAGGGGTTGTCCGGATCGCCCAGCTTCTTGCCAGTTTTATCCTCCAGAGCGGCCAGGTACTCGTTGACCTGATCATCCAGCCCGTCGGGGAAGCGGTTGCCATCATTGCCGTACTCGATGCACGCTTCGGTCGTGATCGTGAAACCCTCAGGCACCGGAATGCCCAGGTTTGCCATCTCGGCCAGATTTGCCCCTTTCCCCCCGAGCAGGCCCTTCATGTCGCGAGAGCCTTCCGAAAAGTCATACACATACTTCTTGCCCACTTTTTCCTCCCAAGATCAAAAAGGTCAGATGGTTCCCGGGACCGCAACACTCGATGTTGCGCACACTTCGGCTCGGTCCGTGAAAGGGATGACACAAACCCCGGCAATCCGGGGCTTAAATTTTAACGCATGAAAGCAAATTAGACCATACCGGCGCCGCGGGCGACGATGGGTATGGGTGATTCCGGGCTCATTCCTTCGGGATCATTTGGGCGCCGCCGCGACCATCATCGGATCGCCCAACTCACCCAGCAGCAAAGCCACGCGCAGCACGAGCGCCAGACGGTTGTTGCGAACCCGCCCGTCTTCTGACATTACCAGGACCTCGTCAAAAAACCGGTCCACAGCGGGCCGGATGGTTCCGGAAAGCTCAAGAGCCTCTCCGTACTTTCGCGCCCGCGCCAGAGTTTCGATTTTTGGCGCCATCACTGCCGCCTGCCGGTACAATTCCCGCTCGCTGCCGTGGACAAACAGGGACTCATCAACGCTGGCGGGATCCACGCTCTCTCCGGCCTTTGCGGCAATTTTGCTGCAGCGGAAGTAGGCCGTATGAAAATCATCAAATGCCTGCGTTGAGCGAAAATCATCCAGGGCGTCGGCAAGTAAAATTATCCTGAGCAGGCTCCGGGCGCCGGATGCGCGCGCCGCCTGGACGATCTCCACCGCCTTGCCGCTTTCGACCAACCGCTGCTCGAGGCGGTCCAGAATAAATTCCAAGGCAGCACCGGCAATGGAGGCGTCTTTGCCAGCCTCGGCTTTCTGCTCGATAAACAGCCGGTGCGAGCCGCTCAGCAGCGATTCCAGATTGAAGTCAAATTCAAACCGGCGGCAGATTTCCATCAGGCCGGCAGCCGACCGCCTCAGCCCGTACGGATCCCGTGATCCGGTAGGAAGCTCGTCTACCGAAAAAGCCGCCACGATATTGTCAACCCTGTCACAGACCGAGAGAGCCGCCCCAGCGGACGACGACGGCAGGGAACCGCCGGCCGAAACGGGCAGGTACTGCTCGGCGACCGCCTGGCAAACCTCGGCGGGATAGCCATCGAGGCCCGCATAGACCGATCCCATGTAACCCTGCAGATCGGGAAATTCCTGGACCATCATGCTGACCAGATCTGCTTTAGCGATCTTTGCCGCCGCCGCCGCAGCCTTGCGGTCCGGCGCGCGGAGATCAACCATGTCGGCAAACGATTCAACCAGGGACCAGAGCCGGCTGGTCTTGCTGGCCAGCGAGCCCAGCCGCCGGTGAAACGTGACCGCGTCCAGACTGGCCGCCATTGCCTCGATGCCGGTGGCAAGGTCTTTGTCATAAGAGAATTCCGCGTCCTCGATCCGGCCTTCCAGCACCCTCTCGTTACCTTCGGTAATCTCTGCGGCGCAGCCGGGATCGCCATTCATCACGTATAAAAACCCGGCCATTAAGGACCCGTCCTCGTCCCTTAGGGGGAAGTAGCGCTGGTGCGACTGCATCGCCGTGATCAGGACCTTGTCGGGGAGCCGCAGATGCCCTTCGCCAAAAGAACCAAAATGTACGCTGGGATTTTCCACCAGATAGATAACTTCTTCCAGTTCTCCGGCAGGATCAAAGAAGGATGCCCCTAGCTTTCCTGCCGCCGTTGCCAGGCCTTCAAGAATCAGCCGGCGGCGTTCTTCCTGGTCGACGACGACGCCGGCGGCCGCCAGTTGCTCCCTGTATGAGCCGGCGCTTTCAATCGCCAGCTCTCCCGGAAACAGAAAACGGTGGCCATGGCTTGATCCGGCCACAGGCAAATTGTCATAGGCAGCCGGACCCGGCGGCGTCTCGTCGCCAAATTTTACCGTCAGCCACCTGACCGGCCGCGAGAACCGTAGCCCCGAAGAATCCCACCTCATGCTCTTGGGGAAAGTGAGGCCCGCCAGAATCTGCATGCAAATATCGACAATCAGGTCACTAACGGGACGGGTCTCGGGCTTTTTTACGGCAAAGACAAACTTGTTGCCCTCAAATTCCCTGATTTCCAGCGCCTCGACATCGACCCCCTTGGCTTTGGCAAACCCGGCCGCGGCTTTGGTGGTGGCACCGTTTTTGTCAAAGGCGGCCTCAGCGCGGGGACCGCGCTCAGCGATCTCTTCCGGCTGCTGCTCCAGGGGGACACCCGCTGCGAAAATGGTGATCCGCCGCGGTGTGATCCAGACTCTCAGATCTGCCGGATCGATCCGGGTGGCGTGGCGCGCAAACGCCTCCAGCGCCAGCTGACGCGCTTGCTTTAATGCTGTGCGCGCCGCCGCCGCCGGCAACTCCTCGCAGCCGATTTCAAATAGGAAATCCCGGGTCTCGCCGCTCATGACTCTTCCCCGAGTTTACGGCGAAGCAGGTACATCTCGGCACAGCGGCGGGCAAGATTCCGGACGCGGGCGATGTAGCCGGTCCGGTCGGTGACGCTGATCACGCCGCGGGCGTCAAGCAGGTTAAAGGCGTGCGAACATTTGAGCACGTAATCGTAGCCCGGCAGCGGCAGATCGTGAGCCAGACAGCGTTCGCACTCCTGCTCAAAATCAGTAAAGTGCGCCTGGAGCGCATCCACGTCGGCGGTCTCGAAATTGTAACGGGAAAACTGCTCCTCACTCACTTGATATATATCTCCATATGTAATATCATCCGCCCACATCAGATCGTAGACGCTGTTTTTCTTCTGCAGGTACATAGCGATCCGCTCCAGCCCATAGGTAATCTCCACCGGCATCAGCTCCAGGTCGATGCCACCGACCTGCTGGAAGTAAGTGAACTGGGTGATCTCCATGCCGTCGATCCAGACTTCCCATCCGAGCCCCCAGGCCCCCAGCGTCGGACTCTCCCAGTCATCCTCGACGAAGCGAACATCATGCGCGGCCAGGTCAATGCCCAGATCAGCGAGGGAGCGCAAGTAGAGATCCTGGCAGTCCGCCGGATCCGGCTTGAGAATCACCTGGAATTGATAATAATGAGACAGGCGGTAGGGGTTCTCGCCATAGCGCCCGTCAGTAGGACGGATCGACGGCTCCACATACGCCGCCCGCCAGGGCCTGGAGTCAAGGCTTCGCAAAAAAGTCGCCGGATTAAAGGTACCAGCGCCTACTTCAGTATGGTATGGCTGCATCAGGACGCATCCCTGCGAAGCCCAGTAGTTCTGCAGCGATAGGATAATCTGTTGAAAGGTAGGATATCGGTCCAAAGCGGTGTGTAATTCTATAGAAAGCAAGCAGGTTTGTAAACTTCCGCCACCTTCGCCATCCGGGCAAGTAATTCGTCACGAGTTGCATCGGCCTGGAAATGCCCTTGACAGCTGCCGTATAACCCCTCCCGCTATAATAGTTTCATGCCACGCGATTTTTCTACCGAAGCAGTCGTTCTCGGCTCACACCGCCTGCGCGAAGCCGACCGGATCGTGACCCTGTTTACCCTCGATCGCGGCAAGATCCCAACCGTTGTTAAAGGCGTGCGAAAAGTCAGCTCCCGCTTCGGAGGACGCCTGGAGCCGTTTACTTACCTGAGTGTGCACCTCCATGAGGGCAGGAGTCTGCACACTCTCATCGGCGCCGACACCATCAGGACGCACGCGGCCATCCGCGACCATCCGGCGGGGCTAAAGGCGGGTCTGTCTTTCATTAATCTGCTGGCCCGGGAAACCAATGATCTGGAAGGCCGCCCCCGGACTTATAACCTGCTGGTCAGGTTTTTGGATGAGCTGGACCGGTTGGTCAAATCAAGCGCGGCGCCGGTCTGCCTGCCTCTGCTGGCGCTCTCCGCGGACCTGAAGCTGCTGCTGCTGGCCGGCTATCTGCCTCACCTGGAAAACTGCCCGCTTTGTGGCAGAAGCCTAGAGGCTCCGGTACGTTTCTCCGCTGCAGCCGGCGGGACAATTTGCAATGAGTGCCGCGCGGACGCTTTCCCTCTTTCTGTGACGGCGCTGACAACGATGGAAACGCTGCTTAAACAGCCGCTGAGCGCGGTTCCGGAAATCATCATCGAGCCCGGGACGGCGCGCGAGGTGTGGCGGGCCATCCGCGAGATCTGCCTCTATCACCTGGGAATTGATCTGAAAATCGCCCCGGTGTGATCTGAGTTTCCTGAAGAAATTGCACAATCCGGCGCTGGAATGGACAGCTAGGGAGGCGATGACTTCCGGCACAGGAACCCACCGGAGATCAGACAGTTCAAGACAAGCCCATCGCAGATCCCCGCAGATCCCCTTTGGGTTATAACCAAATCATGAAACCCGGCGAGGCTGAACAATCGCCAGATTAACCCGGCGAGTTTACCCGCTGGAGAAATTCCTGGTAATTATCGGTGAAGAAGTGATGGCCGGCGGCGTCACCGGTGGCCACGTAGTATAGATAATCTACCCTTGCCGGAGTCAGCGCCGCTTGCATCGAGGCCAGCCCCGGGTTGCAGATCGGTCCCGGCGGCAAACCGGGAAACAGGCGGGTATTAAATGGCGATTTGATCTCCAGATCCTGCTCAGTAAGACCGTCTTTCCAGTAACCGAGGGCATACTGGACGGTCGCATCGACTTCCAGCTTCATGCCCGAGGCCAATCGGTTATAGATCACCGCCGCTACCAGCGGCCTCTCTTCCGGAACCTTCGCCTCCCGTTCAATCATTGATGCAATGATCAAAATCTGATATGGAGTCAGGTTTGCCGGCGCGGTACGCACATGGGCGGCGCCGCTCCAGTCAAGCTGCGCGGTCTGTTCACGGAAGGCCGCCAGCTGCCGGGAGACTAGAGAAGCGGCATTGACGCCGGCGCCCAGGCTGTAGGTACTGGGAAAAAGAAATCCTTCCAGCGTGCTGGCGCCTTTGGCTCCCGCAAGCGGCAGCTGTTTGCGGGCTGCGTTCGCGGCCGCCAGGTACTCGCTGGCTGTGACCGGCGTCCTCAGCGACACCAGTTTGGCGATATCGGCATCGCTGTAACCCTCGGGAATGGTAAGTTTTCCCTCAGGCGCTTGCCGGCCCGATTCCAGATCGGAAATGATGCTCTGAACGGGCTCCCCTCGCTGAAACTGATAAACGCCCGCCTTCAGCTTGCCGGTAGCGCCGGCTTCATCAGCGGCGCGCATGAAGTCATCCCTGTCGGCAATCACGCCCGCGTCCGAGAGCAGGGAGGCAATCTGCCCGGCGCTGGTTCCTCCCGGAACGCGAACGGAAGCCTCACCGCCAGCCAGAACCCGGGGGTTTCCGGTCGTGCCGATCGCCGCGATAATGACGGCGCCAATTACGATGAAGATGCCGTAACGACGCAAGAAAATAAAGAGAAGCCTCCGTCCCGGTCTGCCGGGCCGCCTCCGCCGGCGCGCTCCGCTTCCACCTCGTTCGCTACCGCCGCGGGAAGATCCGGTCCTGGGCGCCATCACGACTCCCGCCCGGCAGACCGCAAGTATTCATCGAGAAGCAGGCTGGCGGCCAGACTATGAGTCGAGGTCCGGCGCCTGGATTTCTTGACGACCTCACTCCTGGCGGCTATCTTGCTGGTAAATCGCTCGTCCCAAAGAATCACGGGCACGCCAACATACTCCCGGAGATCTTCGGCAAATTTTTCCGCCTCTTTGGCCTGCGGCCCCAGCCTGCCGCTCAGGGACACCGGTAGCCCGACAATTACAGTGCCGGCTCCGGTTTTCGAGATTAGCCGCTGAAGTTCCTGAAGCCCGGCGCGCCCGGCCACATTGGCAATCTCGTCGAGCGGCGTGGCGATAGTGCCGGAAGGATCGCTGATGGCGACTCCGGTGTGGACTTTCCCGTAATCAAGCGCGATGACGCGGGCGCATTTTTGACCTTTTTCGTTGCTGGGCATAAAAAAGATGCAGGTCTAACCAAGCTTTTCCCGCAGCCAGGTCTTGCCGCTGGCAAGGGCGTCCCCAAGCTTGCCTGTTTCCTGGCCGCCGCCGCGCGCCATGCCGGGCCGTCCGCCGCCCTTGCCGCCGACGATCCCGGCAATTTCACGGATAAGATCGCCGGCTTTTAATCCCCTCTCAACCGCCTGATCGGAAAAGTTCGCTACCAGGCTAACGCCGCCGCTGATATCAGCGGCAAGCAATATTGCCACGGCGCCCAAACGCTCTTTCAAGACGTCAGACAGGTCCAGTAACTGCTGCGCGTCGGTCACTTTTACTTTTTCCGCCAGGATCTTGATGCCGCCCGCTTCTTCAGCACGGCCGGCCAAATCGACCGCTGATGAAGCCATCTTTTTGGCGGCCGCATCCCTGGCCAACTCCCGCAGCCCGGCTAGCTCTTCTTGCTGGCGCGCCAACGCATCCGGAAGCCGGAGCGGCTCGGTCTTTAACTCCGCGGCCAGTTCGGCAAGCAGCTGCTCGCGTCCGCGCAGGTAATCGATCGCCGCTTTCGATGTGATTGCCTCGATCCGCCGCAGACTGGCGCCGACGCTGGATTCGGAAATAATCTTGAACGCGCCGATCTCCGCCGTGCTGTTAATATGAGTGCCGCCGCAAAGCTCGCGGCTGAAGTCGCCCACCTCGATGACGCGGACATACTCCCCGTATTTTTCATCAAAAAGGGCAATGGCTCCCATATCATGAGCATATTCCTTGGTGGTCGTAAACGCCTTCACCAGGTGATTCTCGATAATCTTTCTGTTGACCATGTCTTCAATCTGTCTCAATTCGCCATCTGTCAGCGCCGCGCCGTGAGTGAAATCAAAGCGAAGTTTTTCCGGACCGACGGACGAACCTGCCTGACGCACCTGCTCTCCCAGGAGTTGCCTGAGCGCATTATGAAGCAGGTGCGTCGCCGTATGATTGCACGCAACAGCGTGCCGGCGCACCCGATTTATCATTACTTTTGCCCGGGCCCCAGCCTCGACCCGGCCTTCCACCACTTCGGCAAGAATCACCTGATCGCCGTCAAGCGAGATCACATCGGCGACATCGGCTTTGCCATCATCAGTGTGGATCCATCCAGTGTCAGAGATCTGGCCTCCCGATTCCGCATAGAAGGGCGACTCACGCAGCTTGAGGGCAACACGCCCGTCTGCCAGCTCCCTCAAATCTCCGATCGACGTGTAGAGTTCATTTTTTTGATAGCCGACAAATTCTGTCTTGACCTTGGCCCGGCGCCCCAGCTCGGCCAGCGCTTGGCGCTCCTTGTCGCCTGTCGAC
Source organism: Thermoleophilia bacterium (assembly GCA_014874265.1). Lineage (GTDB taxonomy): Bacteria > Actinomycetota > Thermoleophilia > BMS3ABIN01 > BMS3ABIN01 > JACWAD01. The sequence goes on from JACWAM010000070.1 coordinate 14,887, forward strand.
CTCACGGCAGCTCGAGCCCGGCGCCGCTGGTCATCCATTAACCTGTCAAATTCCTCGGTATCGACTTCGAGCCCCTCATCGTGCAGGATCTCGCTGGTCAGATCAAATGGAAAACCATACGTGTCATGCAGGCGGAAGGCGACCTCCCCATCTACGGTATGCCCACCAGCGGCCTTGGTCGCGGCGACAGTCTCCACGAGAATGGCATTTCCCTGCTCAAGCGTCAAACCGAAGCGCTCCTCTTCCTGCGCGGCGACCTCCTCGATCATCTTCTGGTTCTTGGCCAGCTCCGGATAGACTCCTTGCATCTGCGCGACCACCTGCCGGCACAGCCTCGCCAGAAACGGCTTCCTGATCTCCAGCGTCGATGCCGCCTGGATGGCTCGGCGCATCACCCGCCTGAGCACGTAACCGCGCCCTTCATTGCCGGCAAAAACGCCGTCGGCGATCAGGAAAGCGATTGCCCGCGAGTGGTCCGCCAGCACGCGGATAGCACGGTCCTGCTTCTCGCCGGCGCCATACCTGACCCCGGCCGTGTCAGAGACAAAGTCGATTAATGGCTGGAAAAGATCGGTGGTAAACACGCTGAGCTTGCCTTCCATGACGGCGGCAATCCGTTCCAGTCCCATCCCCGTGTCGACATTCCGGCGCGGCAGCTTGGTCAGAACTCCAGCTTCATCGCGGTTAAATTCCATGAATACCAGGTTCCAGTACTCGACAAATCTGTCGCAATCACAACCGGGCCGGCAATCAGGCCGGCCGCAGCCGGCGGCCTCTCCCAGATCAAAGTAAAGCTCGGTGCATGGACCGCAGGGACCGGTGGGGCCAGCCGACCAGAAATTGTCGCCGGCGGGAAGCGGTACGATTCGATCTTCCGGCAGACCCGCCTTGATCCAGTTGCCCTTTGCTTCCTCATCGGCTGGCACATCGCTGTCCCCCTGGAAGATGCTGACCCACAGCCTGTCCGTATCCAGCTTGAGTTCCTCCGTCGAGAAGCGCCAAGCCAGATCGATCGCGCCTTCCTTGAAATAATCGCCGAAGGAAAAGTTTCCCAGCATCTCAAAGAAAGTAAGATGGCGCGCCGTTTTCCCGACGTGATCGATGTCGGTGGTGCGGAAGCATTTCTGGCAGGTCGTCAGCCGCGGATGCGGCTCCTGCTGAATTCCCAGAAAGTATGGCTTGAATTGCTGCATACCGGCGGTGGTAAGCAGTACCGAAGGATCATTTACCGGTACCAGCGAAGCGCTGGTGCGTCTCTGGTGACCGTTCCTTTCAAAAAACTCGCGAAACCTGGAGCGAATCTCGTGACTTTTCAACTAGGCGTATCAACTCTCCTTTCCCTCCCGCTGCTGCTTATCTCAGCGCGCACCTTAGCCAGCGCTCTCCGGATCAGGCGGGACACATGCATCTGCGATACGCCTATGTTCGCTGCAATCTGTGACTGAGTCAAGCCTTGAAAAAACCTTTGATGCAAGATCATGCGCTCACGCTTGCTTAACTGCTCCATTCCCGGCTCCAGGATGATGCGCCGGTCCGCAGCCTCGAAGCCGGGCTCGTATTCGCCGATAGACTCCATCGGCGACCTGTCGTCTTCTTCATCGCCGAGCCGGTGATCCAGCGACAGGGCGCTCCGGGACCTGCCGGCCTCGATCGCTTCCATAACTTCTTCCGGAGAGGCTCCCGTGGCGTCAGCCAGTTCCTCTACTGTTGGCGACCGGTGGCTGGAGCTGGCCAGCGTGCTGGTCACCTGTTCCAGGCGCATGTTAAGCTCAAGCATTCCCCGCGGCACTTTCATCGCCCACCCCTTGTCGCGAAAATAGCGCTTTATTTCACCGATGATATTTGGTGTCGCATAAGTGGAAAGGGCTACGCCACGGGTAGAATCAAACCGGTCAATCGCCTTGATGAGGCCGATGCAGCCGACCTGCACCAGGTCCTCCAGCTGCTCTCCTCGCTGGCTGTACCGGTGAGAGACACCGTAAACAAGAGGCATGTAACGAACGATTAACTCTTCCCGGGCGCGGGAATCGCCCATGATGTGATACGCGTGCAACAGTTGCTTTTCTTCGTTGCGACGATGACGAACACTAGTTGTAGGACCGGGACCACACAATACCGCTGGCATTTGACCACCTCCATCGAATTTGCCTTCTTGACAGAAGGACCTAAGACCCCACTTTTTTCGATAGCGTGGATACCCCTCCGGCCGGAAGCCTTGCGCAACGTCATCCCAGAACTCCGTCCGCCCGCTTGCCCGGCTTTCAATATATCATCAGAAGAGGCCGGGAGCCTTAGACTTACCCGGTGGTTCTGAGACTAAACATCGATCAAGAATTGAAGATGCGGCTATCCCAATATCTGCAAGGATCTGACGAGGTCCGGGCGTGGCGGGGATCAGGCGGATCGAGGCAAGTCCGGTTGATTGTTTAACGCGAAGAGACAGTCGCAACAAAGGCTTCCGCAAACCTTTCAAACGACGTAATCAATGTTTGGCGGTTCCGGCGGCTTTTCCTCGAGTTGCTGGTCGATTTCTTTTTCCTTGCGATCCGCCGCCCGTTTTCCGGCCTCGACAGCTTTTTCGACCTTAATTTTCAATTCAGCCTGCGATTTTTTAAGCTCATCCGGTAGATTGGAGAGGACCGTCATCGTATCCTTTCCCGTCTCAGCCGACCGTTTCTGCGCGTAGATAATCATCGCCGCGGCGCCGATGACGATAGTAAAACCAGCTTTGGATACCAAACTACTCAACTTTGCCTCCCCGGCTGCTTGACCACAAAGATAAAATCGCCTCCGAGACGCCGGCCGACAAGCCCGCTACCTTTTTTACCGGAGTGGTTACCGCCATCTGCATGACCCTGGCGGTAGTCTCGACCCTGTCCGTAACATCAACCAGAGTGCTCATCATCTCGTCCGCCTTTCCCAGCTGGCTGTTAACCTCATCCATCGTCACCTGGAGCCGGGAAAGCAGCGGGATCACCTCTTCATCCATCCGCCTGAGAAATGTGTTTATCCTGCCAAATGTTCCGCCAATCCTGAGCAGCAGGTAGGCAGACGCAAGCGCGATGACGACCAGAAAGAAGCTGAGTGCCGCTTCAAGGATCGCTGTCCAATCCATTTGGCTTTTCCTCCCGTATAGTGGCGGCGTGGCTTTCGTATCTTAACACAGTTTATGGCGACTTTTGCCCCAACGCTAAACCACCCGTGAGCGTCCATGCTGGCGGAGCAATCGTGATATTCCCCTTTTTGGCGGCACCGAAAACCCGCAAACTGCGCGCACCTGGAGCTGGCCGCTTGATTTCGCGTAAAAATCGGATAGCGTCTTAAGAACTTTTGTCAAATGCGTGCGTTATTTCCATGATTCTAGTATTCTGTTAATGGGTGACTCTTTCCGGCTGCGCCATTAGCCGGCTGCTCGAATTTGTTTTTAAAAACAAGGATTTCGCATGACAGAGAATCGTCCAGATTTCCCCTTAGGCGGCCAGCTGGAACTGGAGCCGTGGCGAAGCACCCACTACCGGACTTTAACGGAGTCGGCCCAGGATTTTATCTTCATCGTCGGGCCTGACGACAAGATCCTCTACCTCAATAACTTTGCCGCTCAGCAGGTTGGTCTTAAACCCCAGGAGATGATGGGTCGGCCTCGCTGCGATTTTTTCCCGATGGAATTTACCGAAGAACAACGGAGCGGCCTTCGCCGGGTTTTTGAGAGCGGCGCCACCCTGTCCTGCGAGAGCAGGGCCCACTTTCCCCACGGCTCTGCCTGGCTGAGCACCACCTTTACGCCGCTTACCGACGAAAATGGCGAGGTAACGGCCGTGCTGGGAATATCACGTGACATCACCGAGAACAAAGCGGCTGAGATCCGCGTTCGCAGCTATAATGAAAAACTGGAAGATGTGAACCGGGAACTTTCCATCCTGTTTGACATCTCGTCGGCGATTAGCAAAGAGACCGAGATTGGCAAGTTGCTCAACCAGTCCCTGAAAATGGTGATCGGTCTGGGCTTGCTTGACGTTCAGCATAAAGGCGGCATTTTTATCATTGAGGACGGCTGCCTGCAGTTGGCGGCTCATCTGGGCCAAGATGAAGCCTTCATCAAGGCTCATGAGAATCTCAAAGTTGGCGAATGCCTCTGCGGCATCGTTGCCGCTAACGGCAAACAGATCATCTCAACGAACATTTCCATCGACGATCGCCACTGCATCGATTATCCGGGCATGGAACCTCACGGCCATATTATCATCCCGCTCCGGACCGGGGACAATACCGTCGGCGTCCTGTTTCTCTACATGAAGCCCAATCGCGGCATCAAGGACCGGCAGTTGCGGGTGCTGATGGCGATTGGAAATCAGCTGGCCGTCGCCGTCGAGAAAATCAGGCTGTACGAAAAGACAAAAGAGCTTTCCCTCCACGATCCCCTTACCGGGCTTGCCAACCGCCACTTCATGGATATCAGCCTGAAAAGCTCGCTGGCCGCGTCAAAACGCACCGGGAGGCCGTTTTCACTCATCCTGATGGACCTGGATATGTTCAAGGAGTACAACGACACCTTCGGCCACGTTGCCGGTGACAAGCTGCTATCTGATGTCGGGTCCCTTCTGAAAAAAGAGGTCAGGGAGATTGACCTGGTAGCCCGTTACGGCGGGGAGGAATTCCTGATCATCCTTCCGGACACCGGCGAGAAGACGGCGGTTGACGTAGCGGAGCGGATCAGAGGCGTTATCTCGACAACGCCGTTCATCTATTCACGACGGCGGCCGCCGACGCGGGTGACGATCAGCGCCGGCGTCGCCAGCTTTGAACTTTCCATCCTGGAAGAAGAAGTACTCATCGCCCGTGCCGATTCCGCCCTCTACCGGGCAAAAAATAACGGCCGCAACCGCGTCATGACCTGGCTTAACCAATGACGTAATGAAAGCAGGTTCCTGGTACACTTCTTCGGAATGACAGGGTTCGGAAGCCGCCTGAAAATGTTAAATCCGCGACTCAGCCGGCGCCGGTGATAACGCCGCCGGCGACTACCAGATCGTCACGGTACAGCACGGCCGACTGGCCCGGGGCCACGCCGAAAACCGGCTTGGCCAGCCTGATTCGCCATAAACCTTCGCCTGTATGAACCGTTGCCGGAACCGGCTTTGTGTTATATCTAAACTGAACGTCAAGTCGATCAGATCCGGTTAAATCCTGAAAGAAGTTGACATCGCCGATTTCTACTTCGCTTACTGACAGCGCCTCACGTGGACCGGCAATTATCTTGTTTTCAGCCGGCACTGTGCCGTTCACGAACAGCGGTTCAGCGGCACCGCCGCCAAGGCCTCGGCGCTGGCCGATCGTGTAATTGAAAAATCCCTGATGCTTTCCGATTGGCCGGCCGGCGGCATCGACGATCAAGCCTTCCCCGGGCTCCGGGATTCCTTCCGCCTTGAGACGCGACCGGATGAAACCGCGGTAGTCGCCGTCCGGGATAAAGCAGATATCCTGGCTGTCGGGCCGGCCCGCGGCCGGCAATCCGGCCGCGCGCGCCAGTTCGCGGACAGCCTGCTTATCCCGCGTCCCCAGGGGAAACTCGATCCGGCCAAGCATCTCCGGATCGATGCTCCAAAGCATGTAAGACTGATCTTTAGCCAGGTCATCTCCCCGGGCCAGCGCCGGCATTTTTCCGGACTTGACAACGTGAGCATAATGGCCGGTGGCGATACTGGCGGCGCCCGTCAGCCGCGCCAGCCGCGCCAGCCCGGGAAACCGGAGCACCGCATTGCAACTGACGCATGGATTGGGGGTGAGGCCGCTCATGTACTGATTAAAAAAACGCCGGATTATATTTGACTCAAAATCAGCAATGTAATCTACGGTAATATGAGGCAGGCCCAGTTGATGGCAGGTCTGGCGAGCAATCCGGATGGAATCCGGCGAGCAGCATGCCGATGCGGTCCCGGTTGAATGATATGAGGTTATGTCCGGCGAGTTATTATTGGCGCCGTCGCCAAGCAACCTCATGGTAACACCCAGGACTTTCAAGCCCCGCCGTTGCAGCAGGAGGCAAGCGGCCGAGCTGTCCACTCCGCCGCTCATGGCGACCAGAACCGAACCCTGGACGGTCTGCCCGGCAACCGGAAACCGCTCCCGTCTGATTGAATCTTCCAGGGCGCGGTGGAGCGCCTCAATGGCAAATACGGCAGCCTTTTCCCTTGAGGCTGCTTCCGCGGCCGGCTTTTGTCCATGGTTGCGACGCGCCGGACCGAGCGCCGCTTCAATCTCCGCCACCGGTATCGTCGCCGCGTCCCGCCAATGCTTTCCCGATGCCATCCTGGCCAGGGCTTCGCCCGCGGCAACCGCCGCCGCCGAGCCCTCAGCGTCGATCAAAATCTTCCCTACCTGCGGTCCTTCAAAAAACAGCGACAGCCTGAACCGGGCGCCGCAGGCTTCGCTGCCCGCTTCCCCGTAGCCATCAACGTCCGCTTTTGCCTCCATTCGCGGGCCCCAATCGTCTTTACCGTCAAATCCATCCATGGCTTAAATGATATCTAAAAAGTCAGCCGATTTTACCGGCTTCAGCCGATTGCCGTTTTGAAATTGAATTCTAAAAAGACAAAAGAAACAGCCCCCGTAAACGAGGAGGCTGAAAAAACCGAAAATTTAGTTTGATTGAACTGATCATACAAATAGCTCAGGCAACCCTGTCATCCTGAGTCAAAGGTGAAGGATATCGATTTTAACCCGGCTTCTTCGCCGCCTTCGGCAACTCAAAATGACAAAATGTTGTCTATCCCGATTTGAATTGATGGTCAGCTTGATTTTACTTTAACCGCTGATAATCTCCGTGATCCCCTGCTGCAACGATTTTTTGTCTACGTAGCCGGTCCAGGCGCGCTGAACTTTTGCCTGTTTATTGATCATGATGACACTGGGAGTCGTATTAACTTTCAGGAGTGACGTCAAATCACCGAAGCTCGACGCGTCAGAGAAAAGGTAATCCTCAAAATCAACCTGACCCGTGTACTGGCTTTCCAGGTCTGTGATCGCGGTACGGACGTAATTGTCGTCGGCGGCGCCGGTCATGTAAAAAGTGACTACGACGGGGCGGCGCTCCTTGACCGAGTTCTGAAAGTCTGACGGCGACTGGTTAGTTGGCGACACCGCCTGGCCGATCAGGTTCTCCGGTTTATCGGTGGGGCTGGCTTTGGCGCTCGCGCCTGCCGCATGGGAAGCAGCCGTCGGGGGATTGGAGGCGCCGGCGGCGGCCCCGCCGCACCCGGAAATCAAAAAAGCCACGAACACTGGAATCAGCGCCGCGGCCAAAGTCGTCGGAATCTTTTTCATGAATTCAATTCCTCCAAAATAAAGCTCCACCTTGCCGTGTCTGGCAATTTATTGAACCTGCTCCAGCAGGTGGGCGCTGCTCCCCAGCTACCCTCAGATAGCGGGAGAAGACGAAGCTCCCGTACTCAATGTGTTGGCTCAATAAAGTTACAGATCACAAACAAGGTCGAGCACTGCTATACTAACATACGATATTATCTTCGGCAATGGTCATCTAAACCCTTTGCCCCCGCCAATCAGCCCAGCGACCGGGCTCTCCGCTACTGCTTCAACTTCAGCTCTTTCAGCTGCCGCGGATCAACCGTGGCGGGAGCCCCCGTGAGCGGACAGCCGCCGCTTTGCGTCTTCGGAAAGGCGATCACGTCGCGGATGGTTTCCAGTCCGGACATCAACATCACCAGCCGGTCCAACCCGAAAGCGAGGCCGCCATGTGGCGGCGCGCCGTACTTAAGCGCTTCCAGTAAAAAGCCGAAATCGGATTCCATCCGGTGGTCTTCATGTCCCAGCGTCCGCAGCACCTGCCGCTGGATTTCCTCCTTGTGGATGCGAAGTCCGCCACT
>JACWAM010000071.1 GCA_014874265.1 Thermoleophilia bacterium
CCGAAAAGCCTTGGCATGTGGCGGAACCCTCCTTCGGGAATCAGATGGGCCGAGTATTCGCGCAGGCCCGCTCCCTGGATCAGCCGCCGAATCTGCGGCGACGCCGCCGGCATGGTCAACGCCATCAACAGCGAGGGCGCCAACCTGGCGTTGCTATCGGGCCAGATGGCGGCCCAGACCGTACTCTCCTGCCGCGAGGAGGGCCGCTTCGACGCGGCGGCGCTGGGACGCTACCGCTCCATGCTGGAAAACAGCCTTGTCCTCAAGGACTTGCGAAAGTACAGCAGCGCCACGAATTTTCTTTCCTCGCATCAGCACCTGTTTGGCCTTTATCCGGAGCTGCTGGCGTCGCTGGCCCGCGAGTTTCTCACTGTTGACAATATGAGCAAGGCTGATAAGGAACGCCTGCTGGTGAGGCTGTTTCACTCACAGGTTCCTACCCGCTCGCTGATCAAGGATTTTTACCAGGCCTGGAGGGCTTTAAAATGAGCATTGAAGCAGAACAGGAAAGAAGCTCCGGCAAAGAGCAGCCGGCGGGAGTCTGCCCGGACTGCCTGCCCGACCCGGAGGAACTCGGCTGGCCCCAGCCGGCGCCGACGGTGGCAAATCGGCTAGGCCTGGTCAAGTTCAAGCCGGACTCAAACTCGCACCTGAGGATTATCAATAGCGAGGTCTGTCGCCATACCTGCCAGCGGAAGTATTGCACACATTCCTGCCCGGCCCAGGTCTACCGCTGGGAAAGTGAGGAGAAGGTCATTTCCATCGCGTTTGAGGGCTGTCTGGAGTGCGGCACCTGCCGCAGCGGCGGCTGCCCTTACGGAAATATCGAGATGCGCTATCCGCGCGGTGGCTATGGAGTCCAGTACCGGTTCGGCTAGAAACCGCAGCCGGACCGGCCGGCCGCAATCCTGTGAAGAACGGGCCCGCCGGGCTGGCTTCATCAAGACGCCACCGGCGCCGGCGACAACCTCCGCTCGGGTCCTGCATAACCAGATAATTCTACTCGCCTGTCAACAATCGCCTCCTTATCCAGCTCGCCTGCCTGCCGCCATTTTGCCATCAAGTCATCAACAACGCCCCCGGCATTCTCCAGCCGCCGGTCGATGATGACCAGTTCTTGATAATCGGTGTTTGCCTGAGCAAAACGGTTGCCGCAATATGCGCAGGCCGCCATAATCCGGGGATTACTGGTATGGTTCTGCTTTTCGCAATACGGACATGCAACCGACTCTATTTTAATCCCCCCTCTTGATAGCACAGTCACAACCAGCTCTGTCAATCATTCATCTGAAGTGTACCCACCGGGAGCCATTGATGACCGGCGAATGTAAATATCGGTGGATTCCACTACTTGGTATTTTTACCCGTGACGATGCCGCGGACGGCCGCCTCACATGGATTGTGAGAAACTGTAGAATGAGGAGCAGAAAATCGTATTATTAATGCCGGAGGATCGGATTAACGGACTCGTTGAAAGAATCATGCGCCACCGGCGACGGCTGCCGCTGTTGCTGGCGGCCGCGCTTGCTGTGCCGGCGGCGGCGGCGCTCGCCGGTTGCGGGCAGGCCGCAACCACCTTGACGGCGGCTCCGACCATATCCATCAGCACATTGCCTGCGTATCATCGCCGGCAGATTGCTTTCTACCGTGGCGTCTCTGAGCCGCGGCCGGAATCCTGGCAGGAAATGGTCAATGACAAGCAAGAACTTCTGGGGGATGGAGTTAATGCCGTTGCCATCGACCCCCCGGTCCTGATCGCCCAGCGGGGAGGCCTCCTGCCCCGCGAGATCCTCACCGGGGAAGCGGCAAACGCACCCAACACTACCCGGCAGTTGCACGCCGCCGGACTGGCTGTGTTTCTGGACCCTTCGACGAAAAGCCCCGGCTTAAGCCCCAAGTTCGAGGCAACTGCCCCCATCCTGAGCGAGCTGAACGATGACACGGTTAAATGGGCCGATACGGCGGAGAAAGAGCAGGCGGAGCTTTTCGCTCCCCTTGACGATTACAACCTGGTTCTGGGCACAGCCGGTGCCAATAACTGGTCGAAGCAGGTGCTGCCGCTGATCAGGCAAAAGTATCACGGTCCGCTGGTAGCAAAGGTGGTTCCCGATTTAAGCGGCCGGCCGCCTGCCCCCGGAGCTCCCCATGACTTCGAGGCGCTTGATTTTCATGGATATGATTACCTGATGCTGGATATTTATCCCTTCGGCGAAAAATTTGACCAGAAAGCATTTTCGGCGTACGTTGATGACGTGCTTAACCGCGCGGCGGCGGTGGCCAGGCGGGACGGCCTCAAGGGCGTCATGATTGGGGACTTCGGCGCCTGGAGGAATGATGTCACCGGCCTGGTCCGCCAGGGGCCGCTGCTGAGCGAACAGGATCAGGCCAGCATGGCGGCCGCTTTTTTAATGCAGGTGATTCCGCGCACTCAGGGCGTTTTTTACCACGGTTGGACGCTTCCGGGCCGGGGGGCCAAAGGCTATAAGGTTGAAGACGTGCTGAAAAAATATTTCACGCAGGCGCCGGGGCAGACGACGCCGGCAGCGACCGGTCAAGGCAATCCAAACGGGAGTACCCATGATTAACCTTATTCTGGTTCCAACGGACGGCTCGGAGCTTTCCGAGCGGGCCGCTGGCTACGCGATCGAGCTGGCCGGCCAGGTAGAGGCATCAATTATTTTCTTGAGCGTGGTTGACGTCTTTTTGCCTGCTTACGCTTTCGAGAGCGACATCAGCTTCAACCCGGAGATTCCCGAGATGACCAAGCAGCTTACGGCGGCGGCGACAGCCTCCGTGAACAAGCTGAAACAGAAAGCAGAGGCCGGCGGAATCGAGGCAAGCGCCAGGGTGGTCCGCGGCAATGCCTGGGAGGAGATATTAAGCGAGGCGGCCAGCTCCGGAGCCGATCAGATCGTCATGGGCTCGCATGGACACCGGGCGCTGGCGGCCGCGGTGATGGGCAGCGTCGCCATCAATGTCATCCATGGCGCCCGGATTCCGGTTACCATCATCCCGCGGGAGCAAACCTGACGGCCTGTCTCAATTTTTTTGAGGCTGAGCAAACTGATTTTGGACCTTGGGCTTTGGACATTGACACTTATTTATAATGACATACAAATTCTCACGTTCAATTATCATCCTGAGCCGAAGGCGAAGGATTAAGCTCAAGGAGTTTGGTTTTCCAAAATCTAATATCTAAGTGCCCATATCTGCTTTTAGAATGCTGTCAAGCCGGAAGCTGCTTTCCGCGAGTCGGTCGCGAACCGAATCCAGCATGGCGCCGCCGGCAATAAGCCTCTGGACGGCGCTCCGTTCCCAGGGCGGCCTGTTATAGATAAGAGCCGCTTTGAGCGATCCCTCGCCAAGATAGAGAACAGCGGCCGACCGGCGCTCGAAGCTGCCTCTGACGACGGTCTCATCATAGCTGGTCATGTCCCCGAAGAATTCATATGTGAGGTCAAACATAGTTGAGTAGAAGTAAGAAACGTGATTGAAAGCTCCCCGGTGGCCCGCCATGTTGTGCGCCGCCATCCGCCCCTGGGCGATGGCGTTGTCCCAGTGCTCGATTCGCCGCCGCCTGCCGGCGATCAGGTCGGGAAAATTTGCCACGTCGCCGGCTGCGTAGACGCCGGGAGCCGCCTCCAGATATTCGTTGACGACAATGCCGTCGTTTAGTTCCAGGCCGCTGCCTTCCAGATAGGCGGTGTTGGGATACACGCCGATACCGGCGCAGGCCATGTCACAGGGCAGGGTCCGGCCACTTTTCGTGACCACGGCGCTGACGGCGGCTTCTCCCGCTATCTCTGCCGCCACGTCGCCGTAAATAACATGAACTCCCTGGTCGGCAAACAATTGCTCGAAGTAAGCGCTCAGCTCTTCACTGGCATATCTTGCCAGCAGCCGTGCTTCCGGCTGGACGATGGTGGGATTTATATTGTATGAGGCCAGGGCGGACGC